>JBFZEW010000463.1:0-5317 GCA_041306665.1 Spirochaetota bacterium
ACTTTGCGCGGCTGTTATTTCGGCTTCAATTTTCTTCAGCCGGCGGGTTTACGTATTCTATAATAGCATGTATTATGGTGAATTCCGGAAGGGTAATTACGATCAGTATGTTCAGAAAGCCGCTGAATTATTGAAAACCGGTGAAAAGAAAGAGTTTGAACAGCTCATCGATAAAATTTTTGTATCATATCCTCATTCCTTTGAAGTACATAAACTCGCGGCTGAGTATTATTTTTCACTTGATGAAAACGAGAAAGGACTTTCCGAGCTAATGCAGTCTTTTGATCCGTCAAAAACAACGTTTCAGGACATCATGCCCCTTGTCCGCAAACTCTATAACGCTGAGATGTATGGTGATGTCATTGGTGAACTCAGAAAGCATGAATTTTCCGGGTCTCCGGAATTTGAATTTTATTATGGAGCTTCCATGTGCGAGCAGGGTGATTATGATTCAGCTTTGAAGCATCTGAATGCTGCCGCGAATAACGGCTATAATGAAGCTGATTTATATTATTACAGAGCTTTATCCTATTATTCGCTTTTTGAAAAGTCAAAACTGACTAAAAAAGATTATTTAGCTGCCGCGGAAATGAACGCTGAAGCGTCTTTTATAAAACGTGGTGATGACATTCTGTGTAAAAAACTTCTTTTAAATATTTACAACACTCAGGGTAAATATGAGCAGGCAGGTAAAATTTCACGCGATTTGCTGAACTGATTTCATAAAAATAATTTTGAATTTAAATCTTTACATGATATTTTCCGATAAGATAAACAGGTCAGGAGGATGTTATGTCTGCTTTGAAAAATAATTCGAAAACTGTGAGCTTCGAGGAATATAAATTATTGAAAGATGAAATTATTGCTGCCGGTAAAAAAGAGTATGATGAAACTCTATCTTCTCATTTGAATGAATTTAGAAATTCCGTTGTCGATGATTTAGAAAACAAGTTTTCAATTATTGGGAAAGACCTTGAAATAATTGAAAAGCGTATAATGTTTATTACATGGTTTATCCCTGTAACAATTTGCGCTGTTTTTATCGGCTTTCAGATAATCAGTCAAATGAAGTGATTTGCGAAGAAAATTTAAGCATCCACTTTGTATTTTTGATAATTATTCACATCCTTTAGTGAATCATAATTCCTATATGCCGAAAGAACAATCTGGTATTGTTATAATTCCCAAAGTCCATAATAATCTCTTTGTTATAAATGTTTTGATGTTCCATTGTCTGCATAATTGCTGATAAAACAAGTAGTAATGATATTTTAAAAAAAGTAAATACTTGTTTTGGGAAGTGCCTGTAAAAGTAAGTATTGAATTATTTCGAGTCTTTTGTTGATATGCCTGTCAGGCGAAAAATTATTTCCTCCTGAAATCCTTGCTGAAGCATTTCTTTCGCAGTTTTCTTTCTTTCTTTGAATGAAGAATCAGATTTTTTACCGGAAGCTTTTTCATTCGGTTTAGAATTGCTTTTCATTTTATTTCCCCCCGATTTCGTCTTAGTTATTTTTTTGAAAATACTCATTTTATAACTCCGATAAAATTTATTAAAATATCGACAAAACACTCTCAAATGTTAATATACCATGCTGTAAGTTTATCAAATTCTATTATAAAATCAAATTTTTTTTATTGCTGCCCGGAAAATAAAATTTTAAGTGAAAAATTGGTTTTATGGAATGCGAATGAAGGAAATTTACCATATCAGTATAATAAGGGAACTTCTAATAACTAAATTTTTGATGTTTTCTTGTCGGCACAAATGCTGAAAAAGCAGTATTTATGAGTTTATAAAAAAATGTAAATACCTGTTTGGGAAGTGCGCATAATAATTTAAATACTTCTATTCGATAATTTTTTTAAAATTGCCAATCAGCAGGACATAACATTGTATAAATTACAAATAATAATCCCTGAAAATACCTGAAATCTGGCTGTCGAATGGAGTGCGAGAAATTTTTTTTGTTTTAAGCTCATGACAATCTCTGACGCTGCACGGTTTTTCGTTAAGCGTGAATATTGTGTCTGCCATGAGATAGGCTTCCTGCGCGTCATGCGTGATCAACATCACAGTTATTTTATGTTTCTGCTGAAAAGCGGTGAGATCTTTTAAAATGCGGAGTTTCAGCTCAAGGTCAAGAGACTTGAAAGGTTCATCAAGCAGCAGAAGGCCGCTTCCGAAATATAAAGCTCTCGCGATAGATACTCGCTGTTTCTGTCCTCCGCTGAGATGTTTCACTTTTTTATTTTTAATGTCATCCAGCCGGAAAATATGGAGAAGATTCTGAAGTAATTCTTTGTCCTGGATGTCGCGGATGAATTTGAGATTTTTACATACCGATTCGTGATTCAAAAGTCTGTCTTCCTGGAAACAATAGCTGATTTTTTCCGGAAGGCCGTCAATGCTGCCGGTGAAATTTTTTTCGAGACCGGAAAGAATATTGAAAAGAGTGGTTTTCCCGCAGCCGCTCGGTCCCCATATTGCCGTTATTTTACCGGGCCTAATTTCAAGAGAAATGTTCTTAAGAACTTCAAGCTCTCCGAAATTTTTGCAAATATTTTTAATTTTAATCATTGTATTTCCTGAGTGAAAATTTAAAAATTAGATTTACAATTTGATCGAAAATCATGGTCGCAGCGACAATAATAATCGTCCATGCGAGAACTTCGCCTGTCTCAATGTTGATTCTCGCCCAGTTCATTTTTTCACCGACTCCGCTGCCTGGATGAACGAGAACTTCTGCCATTACGGCAACGCGGAATGTCAGTCCAAGAGAAATCTTTACCGCGGAGATGAGATATCCTGTAATCGCTGGAAGATAAATATAACGCAAAACTTTCATCTTTTTTACTTTATAGAGCGACGCCATTTCAAGAATTTTTCTGTCCGTTTGCAGAATACCTTCCGCGCAGTTTAACGTGATTATCGGGACAACGGCAATTGCTACGACATAAACCGGAACCATCTCGGTTGAAAACCAAATTATTGCGAGAAGAATCCATGCGATGGCGGGAGTTGACTGAATGAAAATGATAATTGTATGGAAAACGTCATAAACGATTTTGTTAAGGCCAAGCAGAACACCTGCCGCGATTCCAGCCGCAAGAGCTATCGCAAGTCCTGCTATGCTCCTTATGAAGGTAATTTTAAATTCATTAAAAGCGGAACCCGATGCGATGAGTTTACGCAATATTACGAATACATCTGCCGGAGACGGCAGAATAAAAGCGTCAGCAATGAATACGGAAAGAAAATGCCAGGCAGCTATTATTATAATAATGCCTGACATTCTGCTGATTATTGTTTTAATGAGATTGTTTTTAATCATTTATTTCATCATGAAATTCCTGTCAGGAATTTTATCTCCAATTGAAGATGCATCCATTTCAAGAAGCACTTCAAAGTATTTTACCAGTTCGTTGTAAGCTTCGTTACCGGTAAGGTGAACAAGGTTCATTTCCGGAATTGATCTGATAATTACAGCATCAGGCAGTGTAATTTCAAGCTTATTTTTCCCTTCAACCGCTGCTTCTGCCGCGTTACTGTTCACTTTTTTCACGGCTTTTCCGTAATCATTCAAAAATAACTTAATCTGTCTGCTCATTGTTTTTACATATTCCGTTTCGCCGCATATTCCTACTTGCGGAATTCCCGATGAGCCTTTTACGATCGCGGACCAGTCGGTTTTGGCATTTGAGATTATGCGCGCGTTTGGGTTTTTCGTAACAATCATTGAAGCCATCGGCTCCGGAAGCACGGCGCTTTCAATTTTGCCCGCTAACATAAGCTGGGTTATTTCCGGCGTTGAACCGTATTTTATTACAGGCGCAGTATCATTTTTACTGAAAAGATATCGCGCGATTACATCAGGTGATGATCCCGGCGCAGGAATGTGAATTTCTTTTTTGTCAAGATCTCTGATGGTTTTGATTTCCATGGATGTTGTGATAATTTTAATCATTCCCAAACTCGCAATTGAAAGCTGGGTGATTTTTCCGCTTTTATTATACAGTTTAGCCGACACATTTGTCGGAATGATGTAAAGGGATTTCTCATTTTTAAGAATTTTCGGTAAAACCTCTGTTGTGACATCATTGTAATAAACAATCTCAATGTCATATCCTTTTTTTTCAAGCATCAAAAGAGGGATTGAAGGCGGCGCTTTTGGTACATAAATTTTCAGAATATTTTCCTGTGAAAAAATCTGAATTGATGTAATCAGCAAAATTGCCGCCATTGCAGTAAAAATAATATTTTTTTTCATTTGTGACCTCCAGTGATTTATAACATCACTAATTTAATGATATTATAAATCAAGCATTTTTTTTAAAAAACCTTTTTTTATGATAATTGTCAACTAAATAGTTTAATATAAGAAAGTTAGTCATATTTAACAAAATATCATATTTGTCAATTAACAATACAACTTTTATCTGTTTCGGTTCACTGTTCACTGATCACTGTTTACTGCTTACTAATTACTTTCCTTGAAAATCACTATTCTAATTGACAACATACATTCCATATGTTATAACATATAAGAACTTCGATGAACTAAATTTTTGATGTTCCTTGTCGGCACAAATGCTGATAAAACCAGTATATACTATTTCATAAAAAATGCAAATACTGGTTTTGGGAAGTGCCCATAAACACTCTTTTAACGGCGGTTTGCATGAAAATTGTTCTTTTCTATGCCTGTGATTTGAAAGACAGGCATAATTACTATATAAGTATGATGCCGATAAATTTTGCAGCACTTGGCGCTTACCTTGAGTCAAGAAACCACACCGTAATAATGATCAATTTTTCTAAAATAGATAAAACTTCCGGTTTTAACCGTATCATTAAAGAATCTCCTGATTTAATTTTAACCACAATGTTTACTCATAACCGGTTTGAAACCATTAAACTTATTCGAGAAATTAAAAAGAAAAATTCAAAACTAAAAGTCGGCATCACGGGACCGCTCGCGACATTTCTTGTATCAGGAATTCTGGAAAAATGGAGTGAAATTGATTATATTCTGCGTGATGAATCGGAATCCGCGTCGGATATTTTAATCGAAAAAATGTTATCAGGCAAAAAGTTTACTGAACAGGTTTTTGAGGGCGAAAGAATGAAAAATCTGTCGAATATTATTCCTCCGCCGTATTTTTCTGGTGAGACTTTAGGAGTTGATAATAATGAACAATATAAAATGCTCATGTCATCACGCGGCATGCTCAATGAGAATAGATTTTTTTCAAGTCCGGAATATCGTGATAACAAAGTTGCTTTCAGACCTTCTGAGGATATGGTTAATCAGAT
>JBFZEW010000464.1:0-2675 GCA_041306665.1 Spirochaetota bacterium
TGTGGATGTCCGGGATGCATGGCCTATGCGGAAAAAATCGTAAATGATAATTTCGATACGAATTTGTGTCCTGTCGGCGGTCCAGAAACAGCAAATAAAATAGCCGATGCAATGGGAAAGATTTCAGGACATGTTGAAAGAAAAATCTCACGCGTTCATTGTAACGGCGGCATAAATAATGCAAAAAATAAATTTAAATATGAAGGTCCTAAAACATGCGCGGGAGCGCAGCTGATTGAGGGAGGTTATCGTGTTTGTTCATACGGCTGTCTTGGTCTTGGTGATTGCGCTGATATCTGTCCTTTCGGAGCGATTCACATTAATGAACGAATGCTTCCTGTTGTAGATCTTGATAAATGCACCGGATGCGGAAAATGTGAATCTATCTGTCCGCGCAATGTAATTTCTCTAGTGCCTCGCGGCAAAAATGTATATGTAATGTGCCGTAACCGTGAAAAAGGCCCTGTAATGAAACAAGGTTGTTCCGCTGGATGCATTGGCTGTAAATTATGTGAAACTAAAGCGTGCAAACTTGTGTTCCAGGATAATCCTGCTGTTGAATGCGCCATCAAGGTTGATAACTTTATCGCTGAAATCGACTATTCAGTTTGTATTGACTGCGGAAAATGCGCTGTTGTCTGTCCGCAGAAAGTTATTTTTTATCCGGAACAACAGGAAAAATCCGGTAAAGAATCTCTATAAAAAATGATATCTTTTGATGACATGACATGGACAGAAAAAGCCGCGGCATTAATGATTGTTGTCGGGAAAGAGACAGCGTCAGAAATAATGCGTCATCTTGATGAAGAAACAGTTTATAAAATTTCCACGGAAATGTCTAAAATTGACAAACTCACCCCTGAGGATAAAGAAGAACTTCTGGGCGAATTTTTAATTGAAATGAAGGAGCAGAAATTTTCCGTTAAAGGCGGAGAAGATGTGGCTAAAAAAATGCTTATTGATTCTCTTGGCATTGAAAAGGCAAAAAAAATATTCGGGCGAATTAATCCTGTTAAAACAGAAAAGCTTTTTGAATTTCTTAATGAAATAAATGAAGATCTGCTGCACAATCTTTTAAAAAATGAACATCCGCAGACGATAGCGGTAACTCTCGTTTATATCAATCGCGCGAAAGCGGCGAAGGTTCTAAAGCTTCTCGGAAAAGATTTATCAAAAGATGTCGCGCTCAGAATTGCTCGAATGAGCAGGCTCGCTCCCGAAGCAGTCGAACAGATGGCTGTTAACCTGAAGAAAAAATACGAAAAGATGATTTCCCAGGGAACGGCTCACAGTCAATACGCGGGACTTGATAAATTAGCTGAAATAATGAATCATCTTGACGCCAAAACTGAAAAAGATATTTTAAGTTATCTTGACACTGATTTGCCGATGCAGGCTGAAGAAATCCGCAGTAAAATTTACACATTCGAGCATGTACTCACGCTTACGAATAAAGAGATTCGTGTTCTCATCGAAGAAATTAATAATGATTCGCTTCTTTCGCTTGCTCTCAAAGGCGCTGGCGACGAAATTAGATTTAAGTTTCTGCGTAACGTAAGTAACAACCGCGCGACGGACATAATTGACAATATGAATGTTCTTGGTGCAGTCAGGCTGAATGAGATATTAGAAGCAAGACAGGAAATAGTTGCCATAATGAGAGAATTAAATGATAATGGAGTGATATATATCCGTAAAAGTGATGAAAAGCTCGTAGAATAATTATTCAATTGTCTTCAAGGATTGTCATCCATTTTAATTGACAATTAAAAAAAGAATACTGCTTCCATTCTCAATTGTTTTTGGGATGTGAAAAATTATTAATTTATTCGGTGTGTCACTCAAGGTTGAAATACTTCATTAGTCGTAAATTCTGAAAGACTGCTTTTAAAGGATCGGAAACTTTAGTTATCACTAATGCAATATTTTTTTTTGTCAGTTCCTCCTTTTTCCACATTATTAAACCTAAGAAATCTGACGCAATGTAGGATGTTTCTGAAAAATCCAATTCAATCCTGTCAGTTCCTTTCTTCACCAATGAATCAATAATTTCAGAAAATTCTTCTTTATGTTCATATTGTGTTTTGGGAGTAACTATAAAAATAGTATTATTTTCAACTTTTATCATGGTGAAAAAATATCATTTTTTTGGAAAAAAGTCAATAAAACTTTTCTTGACTTACCTGAAATTATAAGTTAAAATAAAAAATATTAATTTCGGTGGTGATAACTGTGAAAAGAATAATTATAACTGTTTGTTTAATTCTAATGACAAAATCTCTTTTTGCTAATTTTAATGTCGGCGGAACTGTAGGAGTTGCTCATTTTAATGATTTGCATTTACAGTCTTCTGTAGGATGGATGGTTGGTCTTGATTTATTTTCCGGCATTTCAATTGTGTATAACGGGTTTACGGGCAGTTTTACTGATTCAGAGTTAGATGCAAATAATGAGATAATCACAGAAAGGGAATACAAGCATTTCGCGCATATGGGGAAAATTCAGTACCTTTATCCATTAGTGGATTACAGATTTCATGTTGGAGCCAGTTTAGGATTGGGAAATTCTGAGTTTTCAATGTACAGAAAAGACCATGACATTACTACAATTGAAAAAAATGAAAGATTAAGTGTTTTAGGATTATGGGCGGAATTTAAATATGATATTGATCAGAA
>JBFZEW010000465.1:0-2942 GCA_041306665.1 Spirochaetota bacterium
CACCATTTTTATATGTATTTTTCGGAATCATAAAATCATCAATGTAAAATAAGTCAGGAATTTCCAGACCGCCACTGGTTACTTCAATATTAATATATTCTTCAGTATTTATAATATATCGTAAAAAAGTATGATCCGGTGCATCAACTGCATATACCGGATATCCTAATTTTTCTGCAATTACTAAATATACCAGAGGCATTGAAGTACAAACTCCTTTTTTTCTGTCAAGAACAGAAGAAAGAAAATGATTTTCTTCAAGTCTGCCCATATAATCAGTTCGGTCATATGAAAAACCAAAATCCTGAAATAAAGCTTTATTTATGGCTGTTATTCTTACACGTGGATTATTGCTTCCCTGTGTATAAAAATCAGCTTTCTGCGAAATACTTTCAATTGTATTAATGTAGTCTTTAAATCTAATGGAGGGGTAAATTTCCTTAGATAGAATTAAAGCTGCGGTTAATATGTTTATTTCCTTTTCCGGTTTATTCAGATATTCAAAAATTGTTATTTTTTCATAATTTGCAAAATTCATATTACAATTAAAAACCAGAACCAAAGGAATTAAAAGAAATGTATATTTAAGTTTTCTCAATGTCAAATAGCTACTCCGTAAAATATGAAAAGATACTAAGACTTTTTCGTAAACATAAGTCTCAATGTGTCAAAATTTAATTTTGTATAATTCCGAAAATCGATTTAGGTATCGTCTTTTTTTAACCTCAACCAGCTCCACCTTTTTTATAGAACTCCCTTTCGTTATTATCTTTATCCTGTTTCATTCGGATATCATGTTCAATGAAAATACCTTTTACGGTAGCAACGACAAGATCAGAAATTTCAGGAGTATTTGCAGCACATACAATATACTGGCTGCCATTGCTGAGTTTTTTAAACCAGCGGGTGTGATGGATATTTTCCGAATTGATGGAATCAAGGCATTCATCTGTTGTTTTACAGACAACTTCTTTTCTCTGGTCGTTTGATTTTTCATTAAAAAACATTGAACCTTTATGTTTTATTTTAGTATTTACATCCGCATCTTTAGAAACCAAATATTTTACTACTTCTAAATGATTCTTTTCTGATACAAGAATTAAAGCAGTCATTACATCTTCATCTTTAATATTAAAACTAACACCATTTTCTAACACATTTTCAACAATTTCAATTTCACCGTTTTTCACACCATCGATTAAATCGTCATTTGCATTAGCAAAAACAGAACAAGGTATTACTACAAGTAACAATAACAACATTTGCTTCATTTAAATATTCCCCGAATAATTTTTATAATAAGAAACAATGTTAAACAGAAATTGTCAATATAAAATATAATTCAAATTATGTTTAACTTTATGAAAAGAGAGACTAAATTTGACATGCTTTCATCAGTATGGAGGTTTAATGAAAATAAATTTACACAATAATTTTCAGCTTCTGCTATTGATTTTATTGCTTACAACCTGTTCGACAAAACCTCCGAAAGACACCATTATTTCCACTGAATACAAAAATACTTCAATCATTAAGATTGCTTCTTTTAATATGCAGATTTTCGGGAAGACGAAATTGAACAGGCCGAATGTCCTTGATATTTTTGCAAGAATTGCCGGGAATTTTGATATGATTGCATTGCAGGAAGTAGGTACAAACAAAGCGAAAGTTAATGATGAACTCTGCAATTCTATTACGCAGGCATTTACCACGAAGATAAATAAACTTGCAGGCACAGACTACTATTCTTTTATTCGTGGTAATCAATATGCTATTGTTTACCGGACTGATAAATTTACTGTCAAAAAATATGCCCTTTATACCGGAACCAAAACTTTTTCATTTATTCCATTGATTGCAAATTTTAAAACTAATGAACCGGGAAGTAATTTTGATTTTTCAATCATTACAGTGCATACATCTCCGGATTCGGCAGAAACAGAGATTAATTCTTTAAAAACGGTAATCGATGAAACTAAAACATTATATTCTGAACAGGATGTGATCTGTCTCGGTGATTACAATGCTGATGGTTCTTATTACAATGAAGGTTCAGAAATTTGGCTTGCAGGTTTTAATCCGGAAGTTTATATTACAGGTATTCCAAACAGTGCCGACACAACTGTTGCTGCTTCGGAAAATACTTATGACCGGATTCAAATGTCTATTGACTGCAGTACTGATTTTACCGGGAAGTACTGAGTTTTTAAATTCGGTGATATTTATGATATTTCTGTCTGTGAAGGCGGTGTTACAACACAGGTAACTGAGAAAGCTATTTCGGATCACTACCCTGTCTGGTGCGATTTCTATGTTGGACGGGATGAAGATTGAAGGATGGAGAAGTAATATTATTATGTCAGTAGACAAAAATTAGCAATTAAATTAGTACCAAAACAAAAAATGAAACACAAGACAGATTTCAGGAAATTTTCACACATTCTTTTTTTTCTCATTGGAACCTCCTTGCGACTAAACGTTAGCATTTCGCTTGAACAAAGAAATAATTGAATCCGCAGTAGAAGTACAATACTAAAAAAGATTACTATTTTGTCTAAAACACCTACAGGCATAATAATACTATGATATACAATATAATTAAAAATTAAATTTAAAAGTTAAGAACAAAAAAATATTTATTCTTAACTTTATTGCTGTCAATCCATATTAGGAGGTATGACAAGCTAATGAGCAAAATTTACAGCCGTTACTCTACTGATATGTTCTTTTTACTTCTCGAACAGCTTCCTGACAATTTGAAAACTCACTTAAATAAAGTCTGTTACTTTCATTAGGACCAATAGTACAAGTTGCAGTATGAACTTCATGATCTCCATTTGCTTGAGCATTCTTGTTTACATAGTATTTCATATTTTCACCTCCTTAGTAATTATTTAATAAACAGTCCGTTTACTGAACTGAGAATTATGCATTTAATTTTA
>JBFZEW010000466.1:0-3278 GCA_041306665.1 Spirochaetota bacterium
TAATTGAAAATAGATAGCGAAACAAATAATTTTAATATTTCTGTCAGTTAAATCGGCAAATACCGCCGCATCAGTGCTGTTAAGATTAATTTGAACAGCGTTTTCATGATATTTATTATTCACTCTCATTATGCTGTAATCATAAATAATCATATCAGGAGTTTTGTCATCGGAATCAGCGTTTCCGATTAATATTATTTGAAGAACTGCAGTTCCGCGAGTACTTTTTCCGACAGGCAGCTTGGCGCATGACAAGCACAGAAATAAAATTAACATCAATAACAAATTTCCTAGTTTCATATACTATCCTTTGCTTTCGAATAATTATGTATTATTAACTATAAATGTCAAATGCTAATTGAAAATAGATAGCGAAACAAATAATTTTAATATTTCAATAAAACAGTACAGTATCAAATGAAGCCGGCTTCCGCTCATTATAAGTTATATGCATTTTCCATTAAATTGTAAAATTTTTCTTATTTACAAATAGTTAAACATAATATTTTTATTACATTACGCATTCATCTTGGAGAAAGAATGGCTTCGCAATTTTCAGGAGAAAAGTTTCCAGTACTCAAAAAACCGGACGCGGAAATTAATCAAAAAAAACCTTCCGGACTGCTTTCGATTGGACAAATCGCGAAGTTATGCGGCATTTCTACAAAGACCCTGCGCCATTACGATAAAACAGGAATTTTCAAACCGGAATATCTTGATCCGCAGACCGGTTACAGGTATTACAGAAAGGAACAGCTTTTCTGGCTTGTAATGATTAAACGATTGAAATACAGAACTTTCAGCCTTGATGAAATTTCTGTATTCATAAACAGCAATAGGACTGCAGACACAAAAAAGCTTTTCCTGCAGAAAGAAAATGAAATTGATGAAAAAATATCAGAGCTTCTGACTGCAAAAAAACTTCTTCACAGCAAGCTTGAATTTTTAAATAAAGTCTCGCTTCTGGAACAGAATGGTCTGCTGAATAAAGAAGAATTATTTTTAAAAGACTTACCGCCGCGTCCGGTAATATTTATTAGAAAAAAAGAAATATTTTCAGTTGAAACAATGTCAGAAAGACTAAGCCGCATTCAATTAATCCGCGAAAAAAGAAAACTTCATATCACAGGGCTAGGAATGGCGATATTCCATGATGATTATTTCAAATGTATCGTTAATGAAGTTGATTTTGAGATTGCTTCAGAGCTTGAAGAATATAATGAAAAAACTGATGCCACTATCCGTTTTATTCCCGAAGGAAAATACGCTTGCTTTTATCACAGAGGCAGCAGAGAAAACTCAATTCAAATGTACGAAAAAATGACCGCGCTGCTAAAAAGAAACAATCATCACATTGACGGACCGTTGATAAAAATTTATATGGTAAGTTTTGCTCATACAAAATCCAAAGATAACATTGTATCTGAATTTCAAATCAAAGTTAAATAATTTTATTTCAGCAGATACTCAATTTTTTTAAAAAAATTATCTTTTTTCATAGATTTTATTGTTTTATTGATTTCTGGTACAAGATTTAAATGTTTTTTGTTCACATACAAATGCATACTGTTTTTATCAATATTTCCATTAAAATAAATTTTATAGTTTTTATATTTTTCCTCTTTCAATAGCCGCGTAACTTGTGAATTTATTTCAATATATAAATCCATTCTTTCATTTTGAAGCATTTTTAATCCCTGATCAACAGAATCAAAGATTTCAAGCCTCATTCCGGAATGATAAATATTTTTCACATCTTTCTCTATTTTTTTCAGACCGCGTCTGTATCCTATTGAATAATTGTGATTTTTTAAATCTTCGTAATTCTCGAAATATCTTTCCGGATTTAGTGAATAAATCGCAACTTTGTGATAAAATAATGCCTCATCAATTCGAACAGCATTCTGAACAAAATCCCCGTATTCAAACGATCTGACAGCTTCACAGTCAACTTCACCTCTTTCAAGCATGTAACTCGCGCGCAATGCAGGATAATTTCTGATTTCGATTTTTATTTCCAGTCTTTTAAACAATTCCTTTAAAACTATACCGCGCCATTTACTTTCATTATAGCCAACAGAAGAATTATCTGCAATTAGAAAAATTAATTTTCCTGTTTCAGCATTACTTCTAATAGCTCCTAATGAAAAAACAATCAGAAACATTATTGCTGTTAAGAACTTTCTCATAAATTTATTTTAGTATAATTTCCGAATAAAAGCAATAATTTAATCAGTTTTAAAAAAATTTTTACCCCCTATTGACTTTGACCTTAGGTAAAACTGTAAGTTTAATGCATGGAGGTTAATATGAATAACTATCTGGAGGAAAGATATCTCTCGAAAGGAATAAACCTGGGAGACGCATCGAGTCGTTCAATTTTTGCGGCAGAATACATATTCATAAACTTAGTTATACAACATTGAAAAAGGAGAAATACATGAACACGCACATAATTCACAAACTTGGAGACAACATAGATACTGATCAGATTATTGCATCACAATATCTGATGCTGCCTGACATTGAAAGCATGAAGCCTTATGCTTTTGAAACAATTAATCCGGAATTCACTGAAAAATTTAATTATGGTGACTGCATTGTTGCAGGAAAAAATTTCGGATGCGGCTCATCACGCGAACAGGCGCCTGCAGTACTTAAAGCAATGGGCGCATCTGCAGTGATTGCGGAATCTTTCGCAAGGATATTTTTCAGAAATTCTATTAACATTGGACTTGTACTGATTCAATGCCGGCAAATTTATAATGATGTTGAAGACAACAGTGAAATATCATTCGACATGAAAAAATCAACCGTGTATTCGAACGGCAAAACATATGCCTTTTCATCCTACCCTCAATACGTAAGCGAAATAATTTCAACAGGCGGACTCATTGAGTCAATCAACAGAAGATTAAAGGAGACAGAAAAATGAAAATGACAGTTACTGAGAAAATTTTAGCTAATGCATCCGGCAAGGAATTTGTCCGTCCAGGCGATATTGTCACTGTATCTCCTGATGTAATAATGTGCAATGATGCCACAACTCATATAACGATCGATATTTTTGAAAAAAAAATTCAAAACGGAAAAGTGAAAAATCCGGATAAAAATGTCTGGGTAATAGATCACAATTTTCCGGTTAATGACATCAAAACAGCGGATGCTCACCGGAAAATGAAAATCTTTGCGGAAAAACACGACATCCAAAATTTCCATAACGGAGATGGAGTATGTCATCAATTACTGTTGGAAAAATACGCGAACCCCGGTCAGAT
>JBFZEW010000467.1:0-3337 GCA_041306665.1 Spirochaetota bacterium
AAGATGCGTTAATTTATCAATAAAATCCGGATAATAATCATCATTTTGAATATGAATAAGAACACTCTCAAGCTGCCCATGATTCAACACTCCTGATGCACCACCACCACTGACTTCAATTGTTTTTTCATAAATATCTAAAGCATTGTTGATAGTTATGTAGATAACCGGCATTAAGTTCTTTCCTTTAAACGTTTAAAAACATCTTTTGCTTCATCAAGCCGTTCAGCCAACTCCTTGCTCTTTTCACCGAGAAATCTTTCAAATTCTGAAGAATTTACCGGTGAAATATATTCTTTTAACTGCAAATGAAGAGCATCTCTGAACACAAGGTCTCTGCTCGCCATTTTGTTTCTGGCTTTTTCTACTAAAGGCTTCCAATGAGGCTGCTTTTCAAATGCAGAAAACAAAGCATCTGCTTCAAACGATGTTAATTTTGCTCCCTTTTTTATAAATGATTCTTCAAGAGTTTTTGCAAAACCATATTCATAAGAAGCAACAAGATCCAGAATCTCTGAATAAAAAGTGTCCCGCACCCTCTCTTTTTCATGTAATTTCAGTATTTTACGGTATTCCTTTGAGTTTTCCTTAAATATACTTACATATATTTTATCAGTATATAGCGGATACTTAAATGTCCCTATATCAAGATAGTTTTTCAAAGCATCAGTAAATTCTTTTCTGTAGTTTTCTTCAGCAAAATAGGAAATAATAAATTCTTCATCACGCTGATTAACATACTTTGTCGCACCACCGGTGCGTTTATTAATAGTATCAATAACTATATCCAAAATCATCTGACGAAGCATACGGGCTTTTTCACTCTCTGTTAAAAGCATGCCTATGTTAAGAAAAGATGTAAAATTAAATATAGACAAAGATCTGGTTTTGTCGCCGACATTAATGTCGGTCAGTTGATGTTCTTTTATCTGTTTTTTCAAAACAGCAAGGCGTTTGCCTTTAATAACTTCATATCCATTAGAACGCAATTCATTGCCAAATTTTTCAATATACCTTTCAATTGTTCGTATTTCAACTTCAAAAAATAAAGCAATCTGTTCTTTTGTCAGGACCTTAGTGTTTTCAAAAGGTATTGATGTTATGCGGGTAGCTTTTTCAATTTCAGAAATAGCAAATGGATTATTTAATACATTCTGCCTTTCAATTCCGGAAACTGTTAAATCATTTGCCATATGTATTTCCTTTTAATTTTTCTCCACTATACTCCATTCCACCCTCACTCCTTATGCAACAACCGCGTTGTCATGAATCGTGTTGATAATTGAAATCACAGTGGCAATTTCTCTTTCATCAAACACGCCCGATATTCCCTGATCATTGATGTTTGTAAAGGGCGGTTCGAACAGCTTTTCTTTTTCAATAATGCCGTTTACTGATAAATAGGATATTATTGTGTTAACGAATTTCATCTGGTCTGCGGTAAGATTACCGGCCTGAATGAAACCGGAGAATGCTTCGTTTGCTGATTGAATGTCGAGACCGAGTATGCTTCGGATGAATACTCCAAGCGGTTGTGAGCCGAATTCTTTAGTGTAATCCTCTTTTGTCCCGATTTCATTGTTATCAAAAAGCATTTTTTCGAGCTGTTCAAGATCCTGTTTTGTGATCGGCTTGTTGGTATTTATTTTATGGATTACAATGTTGTTTTTATTTTTTGCGACATAGGACTCTACTCTGTCCTTGTAGCTTTTCAACTCATTGTAACCTGAAATTCCTTCTCTGATGTTTACCTTTGAGTGATCAATTTCATCTTCGAAATGAGTTATCACGGCCTCCTTATCAGGTTTATCGAGGAATTTAATAAGATCTCGCAATGAGACCCGCACTTTTTCTAGCCTGTCTGCATTTACACTCTGCCAGAAATGTTCTGCCTGAATTTCTTTTAAAAATTCAGTGTGCACATTTACTGCAGGAATATTTGTTTTTTTGGATAATGCTTTTGCTGTGTGACTTACCCGGTTAATATATTTCGACATGCTGCCTGCTCCGAGAAGCAGTCCGAGTTCAAATGTCAAAAGCAGAATGTCAAATCTGCGGGCATATTCGTCATCTTCTTTGTCCGGAAGAATCAATTGCGAAAGCTGCGAAGTAATTTCCAGAAAGTCCCCTTTTGACAGATTGTTCCATCTGTTTCTGTCGGAATACTCAACAACATATTTCAGTTTTTTCTTAACTACAAAGCGGTCACGGTCAAGTTCCTTTACAAGTGAATGAAGTTCATTGATATATTTTTCAGAAAGAGTTTTATCCTCTTCACTTGCGTCATCTTTAGTTCTGAGAATAATTGCTATTTCAAGTTTCAGATCAAAAGTACGCTGAGTAAGACTCGGTCCGCTCCCTGCCTCTATTCCGTCAGGATGCTGATCAAAAAACTCAAAGTTTTCACAGAAATCAAATATTATGAAAAACTTTTTATCTTCTCCGGGAGCGAACAGATCAGGACAGAGTCTTGTACCGCGTCCGATCATCTGCCAGAACTTTGAAGATGACCTGACAAGTTTAAAGAATACAAGATTAACAACACGCGGAGCATCAACACCGGTGTCCATCATGTCCACCGAAACAGCGATTTGCGGATCCTGTTCCCGGTATTCGTCTTTGAATGTTTCGAGAAGACTTTGAGCCTTTGTTTCATAGTTATCAATTACACGAAGAAACTTCCCGGAATGCTCTGTATAGTTTTTATTAAATCTTTCTTCAATGAAAACCGCATGCTGATGATTTTTTGCAAAGATGATTGTTTTACCCAGTTTATCTCCGCCTTCGACTTTAACTCCGTTCTGCATTACATAATCCAGAACTTTGTCAACTGTGTCTGTGTTAAACAGCCATGAGTTCAATGCAGAACCTGAAATTTCTTCAGGAAACAAACCGGTTTCATCGTCATAAAACTTTTCTTCATATTCAAGCTTTTCTTTAGCGGTTAAATCGGCATATTTAATGCCTTCACGCGGAAACTTTACCGGAACTGAAATAACTTTCGGAGGAACAAGATATTTTTCTCTGACAGCGTCATCCAACTCATACGCAAAAGTGGGATTATCATCTTCAATGCCGAACAGTCCGTAAGTATCGTGATCGACTTCCTTCTTCGGAGTTGCAGTAAGTCCGATCAGCATGCTGTCGAAATATTCGAATATTGCACGGTATTTCTGATAAATCGATCTGTGCGCCTCATCAATAATAATCAGATCAAAATGTCCGACTCCGTAAAAACGTTCATCTTTGTTTTTAACAGAATCAATTTTATTCATTATTGTGGGATATGTCGAAAAGACAAGACGGGTTCCGTTGTCCTCCTTGTCTTTTGTCAGAT
>JBFZEW010000468.1:0-5064 GCA_041306665.1 Spirochaetota bacterium
TATTTTTCTCATTACCGTAATTATATCCGGAGTTTCAGTTTCGGCACAACAGGCGGAAAATAGAACTAATGTTATCCGACAGGAAGAGTTTATGAATGCAGTTCTTCTTAAAGCACCTGAACTTGTAAAAGAAAAGCTGTCCATTGAATCATCAAAAATCAACATTAAAAGCGCGGACGCTCAGGATGATTTAATTTTTTCTGCGGGATCGAATTTATACGGCAAAGAATCTGATCCGTTAATGTCTCAATCCCGTTTGACAGAAACAACCGGAATGAACGGTTCAGCGTCAATGACTAAGAAATTCTCAGCAACAGGAACCCAGATTACAGGCGCTTTTAATTATGATCAATCGGTTTCGGAATATGAGGTGCGTCCTGAAACTGAAATGTATTCTCCGGCTGTTAGTTTGTCTGTCCGGCAGCCGCTGCTGAATAATTTTTTCGGAACAATCGACAGGTTTTCTGCGAAAACAGCGAAGATAGATTATGAAATAAGTCTTTTGAATTACAGTGTTAAAGAACAGCAGATACTCGATAATTACAAAGTACTGTACTGCCAGTGGATAATCTACCGCCAGATAGCAGCATATAACGCAGAGAATGTTGATAACGCCCTGCAGATTTATACACAGACTCAAAGAAAGTTTAATGCAAGACTTGCAGAAAATGATGATCTGCAGAAATCATACTCTTCTCTTTTAAATAACAGGCAGAGTTATGAAAACAGCAGACTTCAATTAAGTAAAATTGAAAATGAAATATATAATGTTCTCGGTGGAAAAGAAATGGTTCCTGATAATCAGTATTTTGATCAGGTCTATACTGAAGCAGTAGAAACGAAATATGAAAGAATTAATTTTGAAAAAACACTTAATTATAAAACAATGAATATGAGTCTTCAGAAATTATTATATTCCGGAGAAGCCGCAGAAAACAAAACACTCCCGAACCTGGATGTGATTGCATCAGTTACGCAAAAAGACAGTGCCGCTGTTAACGAGGAGGCATGGGATTTTGACAAACGTGAATATTCGATTGGTTTTCAGTTTACATATAAAATCGGAAATAACGCGGCTGAAGCAGAACAGGAAAAAGCGTTAAACAGTCTAAATGTATATAAAGAGACGATTAAGGAAACGGAAATTAATTATGCTAAATCAATGGATGATACATTAATAGGAATTGAAACGTACAAAAAAATAATAGACTATCAGGAAAAAAACCTTGCCGCCTTGAGATCATCGCTTGCCACAGAGCAGAAAAAATATTCGCAGGCAAGGATTCCCGTAAGCAATGTTATATCGACTGAAAATTCAATCGCTTCCGCGCGTTCATCGCTGCTTAACAGTAAAATGATTTTAATAAATTATTATCTGAAATATTTATCCTTAACAAGAGAATGAAAGATGATAATAGACGATGACCGGATGTGCGGAAGTAAAGTCGAAGCGATAGAGTGTGATGGATTTCTGAAAGTAATAGAAATTTAAATAATTGTGAAAAGAAAGAATAAACTATAAGAATAAATCGGCGGGAAAACATGGAAAAGATTATAGCCTATTTTGTAAAAGACAAACTAATTGTTAATCTAATGATTTTTGCGATATTAGCAGCGGGAATTTTCAGTATTTTTCATCTGCAAAGAGAAATATTCCCGAATACTGAAATGGACAGGATGAGTGTACGTATTTCATATCCAGGTGCCGGCGCAGAGGATGTTGAGCTGAATGCAGTAATTCCGGTCGAAGATGCGCTTAAAAATATTTCCGGTATCAGTAATTTTACGTCAAATATCAGAGACGGGGGAGCGAACATTTCCGTCGAACTTGATGAGGATGTAAAGAATATTCAATCTGTTAAAGATGAAATTTACCGTTCAATTTCACTTTCCAGCATATCCGGTATCTCATCAGATGTAACGAGACTTTCTGTTACTGAATTCAGTCCTGCAATGATGACTGTTTACAGTTTTGCGTTAAAACCGAAAAATGAAAATATTCCCCGCAGTGAATTATTTGAAATGTCGGGAGTGCTTGAGGATCTGCTGAAAAAGGTTGATGGTGTAAGTTCTGTTTCGCGCGGGGGCTATCTTGACAGGCAGATTCATATAAACGTAGATCCTGTAAAACTCGAAGAGGAATATATTTCCATTTCTGAAATTGTTTCGGCGATTCAAAGAAGAAATGTACGCGCGTCCAGCGGTACGCTGCAGTCGATCGAACGCGAAAAAAATATTATTACGGTTGGTGAATTTGAAAATCCCATTGATGTCGGTGACGTAATAATTCGTTCAGGCTTTGAGCAGAAAGATATCCGGGTCAAAGATGTCGCCAGAATTATTGATACCTTTGAAGAGACAGATACGAAAATCCGTGCAAACGGCGCAGATGCAATAATTTTCAGCGTGCGCAAGAAAGAAACAGCGGATATAATTACTACAGTAGATAATATAAATAAATTTCTGAAAGAAAATTCAAAAGTATATGATCAAAAATTTGAAGTTGATATTCTAGAAGATAATGCGGATTCGATCCGTTCGCTGCTTAAAGTTGTTATTTCCAATGCGCTTCTCGGTTTTGTTCTTGTTGTAATTATATTGTTTATATTTCTTGATTTTAAAACTTCAATATGGACTGCATTTGCTATTCCGGTCAGTATATGTATAAGCGCGATTTTTATGCAGATGTTGAATATTACATTAAATATTATAACTCTGAGCGCGATGATTACTGTAATTGGGATGCTCGTAGATGATGGTATTGTAATCGCGGAAACTATTTACGCAAAAAAAGAAGCTGGCATGAATCCGGTTGATGCAGCTATTTCCGGTGTACGGGAAGTAATCAGTCCGGTTTCCATTACAATTTTCAGTACAATCGTCGCGTTTCTTCCAATTCTTTTTATTTCCGGAAGAATGGGGCAGTTTATTTATGTATTTCCATTAATTGTCACTATCATGCTCTTAAGTTCTTTATTTGAAGCAT
The DNA here is from genome assembly GCA_041306665.1 of Spirochaetota bacterium. Taxonomy (GTDB): domain Bacteria; phylum Spirochaetota; class UBA4802; order UBA4802; family JAFGJZ01; genus JAFGJZ01. The sequence goes on from JBFZEW010000468.1 coordinate 2,987, forward strand.
TTACAATGCTGCCCAACCATCTTGCATATGCGAAAATTAAAAAGATTGAAGAGAAAAAATGGTACATAAACATGAAGGAAAGGTATAAGCGATTTTTAATAAAATGTATTTCCATGCGTTATCTTGTTCTTTCATTTTTTGTCCTTCTGCTTGCTTTTTCACTTTGGCTTGGTTTCAAGGATATGCGAAGATTTACAATGTATAATTCAAGCACAACGGAACAGTTATTAATTACACTTAAAGTTACACAGGGAAGTAATCTTGAACAGACGGAAAAGTATGTTAAAATTCTAGAAAAAGATATAATGAACAAGTTCAATGAAAAGGATCTGGTCTCTGTAATATCCACGATAGGAACGTTTACTAACAGCAGAACAGAAGATAATTATGAAAACTGGGCTACAATTGCCGTGCGTCTTACACCTGCGACAAAACGTGTTACGGAAACTAAAGAAGTTATTCAGATTTTAAGCAAACAGCTCAATAAAAAAAATTACAGGTTTTTAACTGAAATAAATGTCGGTGAAAGAAGATGGGGGCCGAGCGCGGGAAACGCCGTTGATGTCAGAGTAATTACTGATAATGAAACAAATTCAGTTGCGGCTATGGAGGAGATACAAAATGTGCTTGGCGAAATAAAAGGAGTAAAGGAAATAACCAGTGATCTCCAGCGCGGAAAAGATGAAATCCGGATTAAATTCAATTACATAAAACTGGCTCAGTACAATCTTGATGTAGCAACAGTTGCCTCGACAATCCGCACCGCTTTTGAAGGTGTTGATGCGACCTATGTTCAAACTCCAGACGCAAAACTTCAGTTCCGGGTTCAGGTAGAAGGAAAATATCTTAAAAATGAAAAATATCTCATGAATCAGTTGATTCCTAATAAAAACGGAAAGCTTGTTCGTCTGAGTGAAATTGCATATGTTACAACAGAAAAAGGACAGACCTCGATTCGTCATTATAATGGAGAAAGATCAATTTCAATTAATGCAAATGTTGATCCGAAAGTAACAACAAGTCAGGAGGTTAACCGGATCCTCAAAGCCAAACTGGAGGATATTCCCGTCAGATTACCCGGAACTTATTTGATGTACGGCGGAGAATTTCAGGAGACTAATACCGCTTTTAAAGATTTAAAAGTCGCTTTTGCAGTCGCTCTGCTGCTAATTTATCTCATAGTTTTGCTTTTATTCAGATCCATCGGTCAGCCTTTGATAGTTTTATCTGTAATACCATTCGGGTTAATAGGAGTTCTTCTGGCTTTAAAGGCTCATGGATTACAGCTGGATTTCATGGGTATAATCGGTATAATCGGACTTTCAGGAGTCGTAATAAATGACGCCATAATTATGGTTGATTTTATTAATCATGAAAGAAAAAATAAGAAATTCAGAAAAAATACGCCGGCTACAGAAAGAATAGCGGAAGGAGCGGCATTCCGGCTCAGACCGATTATTCTTACGACAGTGACAACGGTTGCCGGATTACTGCCTACTATATACATGAGCGGTGATGTAAACACTTTTAAAACAACCTGTATCGCGATGGCATACGGACTTTTATTCGGCACTTTACTTACTTTAATATTCGTGCCTTCGCTATACATGATTGCCCTTGATTTTAAGAGATTCGTTCTGAATTTTCTAAATAGTCTGAAATTACCCGCTTTCATGAAAAATAAAGTTATTCTGGAGCTGAAGAAAAATAATTGAATTGATTTTTTAAACTGTGTATAATAATTTTGGAACAGATTCTGTTTAGCAGAATAATAAATCTGAATAGATTTCGGGAGAACTTTGCCAGTGGCTGATTTTAAAGAGCGAAAACACAGGTTTTTTGAAGAAGTCGAAGATCTTAGTTTCTTCTACAATTTACTTAATGAGAAGTTTCTTCATAAGAATCTTGAAATTAAGTATGATATTGACATGCGGAAAGCGACTATTAATGAAATAGATATACCCAAAAAGCGAATAATGCTCGTTACTGACGAAAATTATGAGCCTACTTCTGATAAATTGATAGTGCTTACCGGATTGATCGATAAATATTTTGAGATAGATTTTTTAGTAAGAGAA
>JBFZEW010000469.1:0-3788 GCA_041306665.1 Spirochaetota bacterium
GGATTATTTTTTTCATTCAGTCTCCGTAATTAATTTAATGAGATCTTTCTTACAACAGCACATCGATATTAAAATATTAACAGTAATTTTCAAAACAATAATGTCAGATATTCTTTGAATAAATAAAAATTTGATTACCAGACATTTTTATAATACAGCATTTCAAGATTTTGTCAACCATCAATTTCATAAAAACTAAACTATTGATTTTAATATTTTATATAGATAATTTTTCCCGGATTTCAGAGATGGAATGAAAAAATTGATAATTTTATATATTTCGGATCTTTCAACTAATTTGGTAAAATTTGAAATCTGCGGTTTCTGTTTGATGATATTTTTCTCATAATCCGATTTAACAATAGTCAGCACATTAAGACCGTTAAACTCAAATAAACCGTAGACTTGCGCTGAAAGATTTAATTTTTTCATTTCTTTAATTCTTTTATTCGCTTCTTTAATCAATTTAAGTCTGTAATCAAATTTAATGGCGTGCGTAGGGCATACTGAAACACAAATAGGATTGTTATTTAAAGAAGACAAACAAGCGTCACATTTTTTTGCAGTAATTTTCTGTTCTTTCACATTTTTTCCGAGATGCACTGCACCATACACACATGCTTTAACGCAGCTTCCGCAGCCAATGCAGTTTTCAGATTTAATAACAATGAAATCATTCTGTTTTTTCATGGCATGTGCTGGACACACTTTGACACAGTCCGCATCGGTGCAATGATAGCACATCTTAGTTATAAAAGAAAAATCATAAGCAACTGTTTCTTGTCCGTATGTCTTTACCGGTACAATCCAATCTTCAGATGATAGTTCAGGAGATCCTGCATATTTGTATTCAGACGGCTGCAATTTATTTATATTCTTGCAGGCAAGGGTGCATGATCCGCATCCGATGCACTTGGTTGTATCAATCAGAAAACTTTTTTCACCCATTTATATCGGCTCCAAAATATTTATCAGCAATTGTTTTGTTTGAAATGAAAAGTTACTTGCTGCCGCATAAACAACTTTATCAAAATCTACGGTATTCTTTATTATTATAAATTGATCATCTTTTAGAAGTAATTCCGTCAAAACATTAAAATTTTCAGCCATTGGCAGAGTTTTCATGTTATTTGACAAAACAATATTTTTACCGCATGCTTGCAGATACAGCAATGAATTTTCAAGAAGCCAAGAATCGGTTCTATTTAAAACCAGGGCCGCTGTTTCGCGCATTCCTCTGTTATATGCAGGTTTGATTTTAATTTGAAATTTACTTCGGAACGGAAATTTAAAAAACGAATTATCCTTTCGAAGAAAATCATAAAATACGGGTAATGGAGCGATCGAAGAATTTTTTAAAAAGAAAGACGCTCTTCCATTCTGCATCATTATAAAAGGAAATTTATTTTTTACTGATTCAAGTCCGTCAATTACATCATATTTTTTTTCGTTTAAATCAGCATTGAAACGGAAAATTTTTTCATCCACAGCGATTTTATTAAATAAATAAATTGTATTCGAAGGCCATGCATATCCGTTTGAATTATCAAGTTTGAATTCGTTACCGTGGAATTTTTTTGAAGTTCTTTTCGAATAATCAACAGGTTTGTTTTGTCTTCCGTGGAGCATTCCGGCATAAAAATGATTACCGCAGACGGAAGTCTCAGAATTGAGATCAAATCTTGAATTTAAATAACTGCCATTATCGCTTCCTGAAATGATTTGGCGGATTGCTTCAGTTGTTAAAATTTCCGTCATGTTGACCGGTTCCGGGAAAGCTCCATCACCTGCGGAATAGCTATTTTTTAAAGAAGCATGGATGTCAGCCAATATTTTTACTGCATCCAAAGCAGCATTCTCAGCACAACTTTTAATATTTCGAATTTTCCGTGATATATTCGTTACAGTACCATTCTTCTCTGGTAAAATATCAGAAGTAAATCTGAAAACCTCAGTTGGGCATTTTTCAGGTTCATCCATCCAAAAATTCGTAAAATTATTATCAAAGCAGGATGTGGTAACTGTCCAATCGAGATTACGCAACGATTTTTTTAAATTTCCCGAATAGAAGGAATCAAAGCCGGCATTCAGAAACAAAGCTCCTTTATACCTGCCCTGCTCCAGCGAAGAAAAAAAATCTTCCGTATTGAACATGCTTTTAATCTTTGGCTGCCATTTATATACATGCTCAATGTCAAGTGATGTTCCGTACATGCCGCGCAGGAGTGAAGACGATAAGTTTCCGAACGCTGAAAAATAATTCAAACTTTCCTCGAAATTACTAACTGAACGGCTGTTATACGCGTAAGCTTCGAATGATATGTCTTTTCGCATTTCATTTACAACCGGTAAAGTAATATTTCCCGGCAGCATGTTCCAGTCCGGAATGAAATCAGACAGCGACTGATAGTTATTATATTTTTCGACAGAATAGATGCCTCCGCCGGGAAGTCCAATGTTGCCGGTAAGCAGTTGAAGTATTACCACCGCATGCATAATTGACTCCGCCTGATATTGGTCAAGCACGCCCGAACCAAGGACAAAAGAGATTCTTCTTTTTTTCGAAACAGAACTGCTTATAATTTCACAGATTTTAAGAAATTGTTCCGAATCTATTCCGCAGATTTCCTTCACAACGGCAGGTGAATAAAAGGACGTGATATTTTTCAAATTTGCAATAACTGTCCTGGGATCTGATAATTCCTCATCAGAAGCAAAATTACCGCGCTTATCAAGTTCATAAGCCCAGGATGACTGATCAGAATATTCAGATGATGCGTAATTGAAACCGGAAAAAACATTGGATGTACTATTATAAAAAAAGTTTTTAACGACAATGTTGCCCGCTTCGGTATATTTCTGGATATATTCTTTATCAAACAAATCATTATTCAGAATAAAATGAATGATAGCATTAAGCATTACAAGATCTGTAGCGGGGTTGACCTTCAGAAAATAATTACTCAATACCGCAGATTTTGAAAAAATAACATCAGCATTGATAATTTCCGCTCCCTTTGCTCTGGCATTGTTAATATAATGCATATAAATTCCAGAGTCTTCCGCAGGATCTGCACCAAGCATGAAAATGATGCCGCTGTTCTCAAGATCGTAAACCGGATTCGGTTCGGCACCATAACCAAGAAGCTCGCGCAGAATTTTATTTTTTGCTCCGGATTTAATTAAATGATCTGTTCCGACATTCGCTATTCCTAAAATGCGGCAGAACCTTGTGAAACAAAAGAGTTCCTCATTTGTAAGATTATTACCGGCAACCGCGGCAATCGAATCAAGTCTGTTTACCTCAACTCCATTTTCATTGTATATGAATGATGAATCACGGGTATCTTTAATTTTTTGTGAAATTTTCGCTGCAGCGGTTGCATAGTCAATATCCTGCCATTGAGTCGCGAACGGAGCCCTGTATGATATTTTTTTCACACGGTTTTTACTTTGCAAAATTTCAATCAAAGAAAACGCTCTTTGACATAAATAACCCTTTGTTACAGGATCATTTTTATCGCCTGTAATGAATGCGGGTTTATTATTCTGAAAATATAACAACATGGAGCAGCCGGACGCGCAGAAAGGGCATTGAACCGCGGAAACTTTATCATATTTGACGTCAGGTTTTACGTCAGCGCATGAGCTAAGAAAAGAAACACCGGAGCCTGCAGCAACTGCCGCTGTTGCTGATACTTTGAGAAACTCTTTTCTGGTTAGCTTCATTGAACCGCCATACTATTAAGTGATTGAAATTAACTATTTTCAGAAGTTGGACAGATGTC
>JBFZEW010000470.1:0-5006 GCA_041306665.1 Spirochaetota bacterium
AACATCATTTTTTTTAGAAGTTCCAAGTGTTTCTTATAGTGCAATGTGCCAGGCACCAATAATTCAACTCACCGTGATTAAGCCTGGCACCAAGCCATCAGGAGCATCGTGCCTGGCACCAATACCAATGCTCCTGATGTACCATCCAATAAAGTGAAAAATTCTTCATGAAAATTATACATTTTATAATATTTATGAAGAATCAATTTTATATATTTTACAACATAAATAATTGACAATGATAAGCATTTACGCTATAATAATTATCTGTGCAAGGTAGAAAAATGCAAAAAGGACTATGTAATTTAAAAAAAGTTTTCAGATTAATTTATCACTTTGAAAATGAAGTTAAAAATAAAACTGGAAATTCAATAAACGAACTTCTAATTTTATGCTCGCTTCAGACAAATAAAACAAATCCCGGAATTCTCGCGGAAGAAATGGGAATTACTGCAGGTCGAATCAGTAAAATTATTTCTACGCTGGAAAAAAACGGCATGGTAAGACGTGAGCTAAATTCCGAAGACAAAAGGCAGATGTTTTTTTCAATTACGCCGAAAGGTATCAAAAAACTTAAAGAATTTCAGAACTTTAAAATTTATATTCCTAATTTTGAGATTATGGAGAAAGGAGAATACAATGAGTAAAATTTTAATTATCGGCGGAGTTGCCGGCGGAGCAACAACTGCAGCGAGACTTAGACGGCTTGATGAAAAAGCCGAAATTATTCTTTTTGAAAAAGGAAAATACGTTTCTTTTGCGAATTGCGGTCTTCCCTATTACATCGGAGATGTTATCTCTGACAGAGAAAACCTTTTCGTAATGACTCCAGAAAAACTTGAAGCAAGGCTAAACATTACTGTCCGCGTTGAAAATGAAGTCATCAAAATCAATCGCGGTGAAAAATCTATCGAAGTAAAGGATCTTAAAAACGGAAAAACCTATACTGAGAAATATGATAAACTTGTGTTATCTCCTGGAGCAGAACCTCTTCGACCTCCTATTCCTGGCATTGAGAGTAAGAAAATCTTTACCTTACGCAACGTACCCGACACTGATACAATAAAAGCTTTTATAACAGAAAGAAAAATCTACAAAGCCGTAATTATTGGTGCCGGGTTTATCGGACTTGAGATGGCTGAAAACCTTCATCATCTTGGAATAAATATTACTATTGTCGAAATGTTAGATCAGGTTATGGCGCCGCTTGATTATGAAATGGCAGCTGAAGTTCATCAGCATTTAAAAACAAAAAATGTTGAATTTTACCTTAAGGATGGAGTTAAGTCTTTCCAGGATAAAGGAGCCACCATTTCCATTGAACTCAGCAGCGGCCGCTCCATAAACGCAGATCTTGTAATTTTATCAATCGGAGTGCGTCCGGAAAGTCATCTAGCGAAAGACGCGGGACTTGACGTTACTGACCGCGGTGCGATTATTGTAAATGACTATCTTAACACGAATGATAAAGACATATACGCGCTTGGTGATGCTATCGCTTTTAATCATCCTATAATCGGCATAAAAGTTAATACTCTTCTCGCGGGTCCGGCAAACCGGCAGGGACGAATTGTAGCGGATAACATTATTAAAGGAAACTTCCGTAAATATAAGGGTTCCATAAATACTGCCATAGCGAAAGTTTTTGATATTACAGTCGCTTCAACAGGTGTTGCCGAAAAAATTCTAAAAAAGGAAAATATACCGTATCTTTCGAACATCATTCATGTTGGAAATCACGCAGGATATTACCCCGGCGCGATTCCAATGACATTGAAGCTCATTTTTTCTCCTGACGGAAAAGTTTTCGGTGCTCAGGCTATCGGTTATGAAGGAGTGGACAAGCGTATTGATGTAATTGCCGCTATTATAGGTAAGGCCGGCACTATTTATGATCTGCAGGATGTCGAGCACGCATATGCTCCGCCGTATTCATCCGCGAAAGATCCGGTCAACATCGCTGGATATGCAGCTGAGAACATAATCAATGGAATGATAAAAACAATATCATGGGACAAACTTCTTCAGCTGGATAAAAAGGATTATTTTCTGCTGGATGTTCGTACTCCCGACGAAGTTATGCTTGGAACTATTGACGGCTCAATTAATATCGAGCTTGATTCACTTAGAAATAGGCTGAGGGAAATTCCCGCTGATAAAAAAATCATAATTTTCTGCGCGGTGGGTCAGCGCGGTTATCTTGCCGTGAGAATACTGACACAGAACGGATTCAAAGAAGTATATAATCTTTCAGGCGGATATAAAACTTATGAGCATGTGAACATGCCGCAGAGCAATGAAGATATTTTCAGCAATAATTATATCGGGAAAGATGATCATATTTACCAGAAAGGAAAAGAAATTATGAATAATATCGGCGAAGCGGATGTAAATTTATGCGTTGATGCTTGCGGTCTGCAGTGTCCCGGACCGATAATGCGTTTAAAAAAGGAAACCGATAAACTCAGTGAAAGTCAGACTCTTCTTATTAAAGCGACTGATCCGGGTTTTCGTAAAGATGTCGCGAGCTGGTGCCATATGACTGGAAACCGGCTGATATCACTTTCCGATGAAAAAGGAATTATTAGTGCTGTTATTCAAAAACAGACCCAGCTGAATGTTAAGCCTGGCACCAGTGGCATGGGAGGATCTGATAAAACACTGGTTGTATTCAGCGATGATTTCGATAAAGCACTCGCGTCTCTCGTTATCGCGAACGGTGCAGCGTCAACCGGGAAAAAAGTCACAATGTTTTTCACATTCTGGGGATTAAATATTCTTAAAAAGAAAAAACCGGGGAAAGTAAAAAAAGACTTCATGGGCGTAATGTTCGGGAAAATGCTTCCAAAGGGAACAAAACAACTTAAGCTGTCAAAAATGAACATGATGGGAATGGGTCCGAAAATGATGCGCATGATTATGAAAAACAAGAAAATAGATTCTCTGGAATCAATGCTTAATGCTGCCGCAGAAAGCGGTGTTGAAATGATGGCGTGCCAGATGTCAATGGACGTGATGGGCGTTAAAAAAGAAGAACTTTTCGACTTCGTCAAAATCGGCGGTGTCGCTACTTATCTTGAAGCAACCGAAAGTGCGAACTTAAATCTCTTTATTTAATTTATACCTCAAGCCTGACACCAAACCTTAACAGGATTAGTGCCAGGCTTGAAAGAAACAACGCGAAAATACAAATAACCCTATACCCAGATCACGCATCTGCCATTCTCCTTAGCAACACTATGTGATAGATAGTAATTTGCTGCAGTTTTAGTTAAAATTTTATCTAACGCGTCTATTTTACTTAAGACTCAATGATATCTAATCGAAAAATAATTTGACTTCAGCACAAAACAAGCATATATTATAAAGTAAATTAAAAAAGGAGATCCTATAATGAAAAAAATAATTCTTATTAGTCTAATTGTTTTGCTATCTGGGTCAATAAATATTTTTGCAGCAACAATTAACATAACAAACACATCTGGAAATCCCGCTTATGATGCTGCAATCAATGATCTTGAAATTCAAGTGAATGCAAGCGGTGACCTGACGTTTCTTGGCGACAACAAGGAATTCGCAACAGGAATGGCAGATGCGACTCAATTTACAACCGCAACATCCACCTTCAACAGTTTTCAAAACTATTCATTATTTGCCGTATCAGTTGGATTTGGAATGGGCGTAATCATTCCAGAATCAAATGATGTAAATAAATTAGAAGATAAATTACGGACAGAAGGCGATTTGTCAATTGGCATTGCAAATACAGTTACTTTAAACCTTGGAATTAATCTTGGTCTTTTTATTGACAATTTGTATGCAAATGCGGTTATCGGCGGAATGCCTGAAACTGATGTATATGAAGGATTGATGATGCAGCAGACAGTTCTCGGATTAGGTTTAAATTACAAAGTAATTGATTCAATCGGTCTTTTGGGAGGTCTTGCTAAATGGAGAGGCATTTCACTCGGATCTGGTTTTTATTACATGCATTCAAAAAGTACATATTCTTTTGAAACCGGCGAGCAGACAGTAACTAATGGCCAAACAGTAAAAGTTAACCCATTAGTCGAATTTAAATCTGACATTTCTATCTACAAAATACCTGTTGAAGCTGTAACCAGTTTTCAAGCATTATACATTTTTAATTTTGGGTTTGGACTTGGCGCAGATTTGGTTTTCGGAAAATCTGATTTCACAATCGATGCAACTACGGATGTAATAGAAACTACTGGAAATACAAAAATAGGTGAAGCTGAGCTTATTGACGCGGACACTGAAACAAATCCTTCGATGTTTAAATTTAAAATTCTCGCAAGCGTAGGATTCAATCTTGGACCTGTTAAAATTGATGTCCCTGTTTCATATTATCCGACAGACGGGCTATTTACAGGGTTAAGTTTAGGTTTTGTCTGGTAATTTCATAAATCAATGCTAAAAAAACCATCCGTCAGGGTGGTTTTTTTAGCATTCAGTAAAGAAAAAAATCAATATTATTTATTTACATTTTTCATTACACGCTGTAAATCACGTACAGCATCCTTTTTCTTTAAATCATGCCGTTTATCATAAAGCGCTTTGCCGCGGCAAAGTCCAAGCTGAAGTTTTACCCTGCCATTTTTAAAATAAATTTTTAAAGGCACAACAGTGAACCCTTTTTCATTTATCTTTCCAGTGAGCCGTTTTATTTCTTTATTATGTAAAAGCAGTTTTCTTACCGACTGCGGTTGATGGTTATGAATGTTACCGAACGTATATACGGAAATGTTCATTTGATGAATGAATATTTCCCCATTTTTAATTTTCGCGTAAGCATCGGAAATGTTTGTTTTGCCTTCACGCAGCGATTTAACTTCTGTGCCTTTAAGCACAATCCCAGCTTCAAATGTCTCAAGCACTTCATATTCAAAACGCGCCTTTTTATTGTTCGCGATATCTTTAAAATTATCCGGCATTTTCTTCTCCGCAGTAAAAATATTTCACTATCTTTTTAAGTCAACATCTTT
>JBFZEW010000471.1:0-4534 GCA_041306665.1 Spirochaetota bacterium
AAATCTTTTTTTATTTGAAAAATTTTTTTTAAAATAGAAGGTTCCATTTTAGATGAATATTTGCAATTAAGGTTTATTTTTAAAGGGTGATATATGGCTTGATTATAAATAATATCATACAAAGAATCAAAATTTCCTGTAAAAATTTTCTCTCTGAGGTGAATAGTTATTATATTGTCTTCTTTGAAAATATTTGTCCCATTCAGCATTTTATTACCACCTTGATTATGTCGTATTAGACTATATAAGTATAAAAAAGTCCATTTTTTTAAATAAAAACTTGCAGACATTGAATGTCTTATGAAAAATATCATTAATGTGAGGAAATATGATTTCATTTGAAACTATGCTGATATTTATTCCAGCATCAATATTGCTGATTCTTTCGCCTGGGCCGGATATTTTATTTGTAATTACGCAGGGAATAATGTCAGGAAAAAAAGCTGGATTTACGACCGCTCTGGGTCTGGCGGCAGGAAATATCGTGCACACAGTGCTTGCTGTGTTTGGAATAGCTGTAATTTTTAAAAATTCAATGTTAGCATTCACAATTTTCAAAATTTTTGGAGCCTGTTATCTTGTATATCTATCATTAAAAATATTACTTCATTTTAATGAAGGCATAACAGTTGAAAAAAAAGGCGACGTGAAAAAACAAAATCTCTTTATCCGTGGTTTTGTCATGAACGCGCTGAATCCCAAGGTAGCTCTTTTTTATCTCGCATTTCTTCCGCAGTTTATTATATATAATGAAGGAAATGCATCATTGCAGTTTCTTCAGCTTGGCCTGATTTTTATCACACTTGTGGTATTAATTTTCGGCGCTGTCGGCCTGTCTGCCGGCACTATCGGAGATTTACTCACAAGGCGTCCTGGTTTTTCGAAATTTATCAACGGTTTTTCAATTGTCATTTTCCTTCTGATTGCTCTGAAAATTATTTTAATGCGGCAGTGATACATAGTTATGTACCGATTTTCGTTTTTTTAGAATATGGAGTTTAATTTGATAAATAATGTACTGCTTGAAATGATAAAGTATTTTGGACATGACACAAAACGGATTAATCATGCAGTTAAGGTGTATAGTTATGCTGATGCTATATGTAAATCTGAAGAAATTTCAGATGATTTAAAGAAGATAGTTGAATTTGCATCAATCCTGCATGATATCGGAATTAAGGAAGCCGAGCGTAAATATAACTCGTCATCAGGAAAATATCAGGAAATTGAAGGCCCGCCGATTGCACGAAACATTATGCGGAATTTATGTGTAGCAGAGGAAATTACCGGAAGAGTCTGTTATCTCATTGGAAATCATCATTCTTATCGGAAAATTGACGGCATGGATTTTCAGATTCTTGTTGAAGCAGATTTTATTGTAAATATTTTTGAAGATAACATGTCTCAAGAAAGCATCCTCAGTGTTTATGAAAAATATTTCAAAACAGATTCCGGTAAAGAAATTATTAGAGCAATGTATTTAAACTGAGTCGTATTCTGATGTGACTGCCTGTCTGACGGTCAGATTGATATTCGAATTTCTGTAGTTTTTAATTAGATCCGATGCGTTTTCGTCACGTGGCAGTTTCAAAGAGCTATTGCCTTTTCTTTTACAAAGTGAAACTTAATGATTTTTGGAAGCTCATTTTTCGGGAATTTCTTACAGCTGCGTGAAACAGCACGCCCGTAAAAAATAACAGATTTAGTATATTCGTTCGAAATGACAGTTAATACATACTTCATTTGAAATTTAATGAGACATAATGCACATAAATTACTGCTATTTTAATTGGTGCCAGGCTTGGGAAAAGAGGGGATATATCACTTTAATGAGACATAACTTTCCTAAATTAGTGCCAGGTTTGATTTTTTTTAATCAATATTCTTTTGCTGCTTGAAAAAACAATTTTTTTAAAAAAACAGTCCATCTGGACGTTTTTTTTAAAATTAATGTTGACAAATTAAAATTACTTTATAAAGTGCTTTTAATAAGGGATAACAAAATAACTTTAATAAGTCATTTTGCTTGTATTGAAATAGCCGAAGGAGATGGAGTTGGCGGAGCTTGACGGATTTTACCAGCGGATTATAAAAAATAATAACCGCAAAAAAATTTTCCGGCTTATAAGGAAAAGAAGAAAAATCACAAAGCTCGAAATATCTCAAATTCTGGGGTTAAGCATTACAACTGTCAGTTCAAATATTAAAGAACTGATAGAAAAGGGTTTTATTAAAGAATCCGGTTATGAAGAAAGCACCGGCGGACGCAAAGCTCAGCTGCTTGAATATCTTCCTGATTCAAGATATTCAATAGGGGTTGAGTTGAAAGAAAATCACGGAAGAGTGATTTTGGCTGATCTTGATTGTAATATTATAAAAGAGAAGTACCATGACGATATAGATCTTTCAAATTTTTCAAAAAGCGTTATAAAGCTTTTAAATGATTTTATCAAAGAGACTAAGGTCGGCAGTAATCTTCTTGGTATAGGGATAAGTCTTCCCGGTACGGTTGATATTGATAAAATGATTCTTGAATCTGCGCCTAACATGGGATTGAAGAAAGTTGACCTGTCAAAGGTTCAGAATGCATTTGATGTTCCGGTGATATTTGATAATGAAGCCAACTGTTCCGCTTATGGGGAATATGAGTTCATGGAGCTTGAGGATAGGCCTCTGTTTTTTGTTTCGATTACAGAGGGTATCGGCGGCGCGATCATTATTGATAGAAAATTGTATAATGGGAAAAATCACAGAGCCGGTGAGATAGGGCATATTACCATAAATTTCGATGGCGAGAAATGTTCATGCGGGAATCAGGGATGCTGGGAACGGTATGCTTCAGTAAGGGCGCTTGAACGCATGGTACGTGATGCAGCTGGAAAAAAATCACTGAATTATGAAGAGATTTTCAGTCTTTATGAAAAAGATGCATCAATTAAGAAGATAGTTGACAGTTATGCAGCATATATTTCATGCGGGATAAGAAATCTGCTCATGATTTTTGATCCGAGTTATATAATAATCGGCGGAGAAATATGCAGGTATGAAAATATTCTTCTTAAGCAGATTAAGAAGCATGTTTTTGAAAAAAATGATTTTTACACAGAGAATGATATTGATATAGTTTTTTCGGGTCTCAAAGAAAATTCAGGTATAATCGGCGCTGTGCTTTTTGTAATAGATAACATATAAAGTTTTTACAAACTTAAAAAAGTCACTTTAAAAAGAAAAGGAGAATATAATGAGTAACATTTTCAGCAAAGTAAAAAAAATAGAATTTAAAGGAGCAGGGTCTACTGATCCTCTTTCATTCAGATATTATAATCCTGAAGAAGTTGTTGCAGGGAAGAAGATGAAAGATCATCTCCGTTTTGGAATGTCATACTGGCATACAATTACAGGCGGCGGAAGCGATATTTTCGGGAATAAAACATATGACAGGCCTTGGGATGGAATTACCGATGAAATGGAGCTTGCAAAGTTCAGAGTAAAAGCCGCGTTTGAATTGATGGAAAAACTCGGACTTGAATATTTCTGCTTTCACGACAGAGACATCGCGCCCGAAGCTGATACTCTTGAAGAAACTAACCGCAGACTTGACGTAATCGTTGATGTTATTGAAGCGGAGATGAAACGTACGGGTATAAAACTTCTCTGGGGAACATCGAATTGTTTTTCAAATCCAAGATTTATGCATGGAGCTGCTACAAGTCCGCATGCAGAAGTTTTTGCTTACGCGGCTGCTCAGATTAAAAAAGCAATGGAAATTACCAACAGACTGAAAGGTGAAGGCTATGTTTTCTGGGGCGGACGTGAAGGTTATGAAACACTGTTGAATACTGATATGAAACTTGAACTTGATAATCTCGGAAGAATGCTTCAGATGGCATGTGATTACGCAGATGAAATCGGATTTAAAGGTCAGTTTTACATTGAGCCAAAACCGAAAGAACCTACAAAACATCAGTATGACTTTGATTCGGCAACTGTAATAGGATTTTTGAAAACATATAATCTTGACAAGAAATTTAAAATGAATGTAGAAGCAAATCATGCGACACTTGCGGGACACACTTTTCAGCATGAACTTCGGGTTGCACGTATAAACGGAATGCTTGGTTCGATTGACGCAAACCAGGGTGATCTTCTTCTGGGCTGGGACACTGACCAGTTTCCTACGAATGTTTATGACGCAGTTCTCGCTATGTACGAAGTTCTGATGGACGGCGGATTTAAAACAGGCGGATTGAATTTTGATGCAAAACTGCGAAGAGGTTCATTCGATGAAACTGATATTTTTTACGGATATATTTCAGGAATGGATACTTTCGCATACGGATTGAAAGTCGCAGCTAAGCTTATCGAAGATAAGGCTTTTGAAAAATTCATATCCGACCGCTATAACAGTTATGCGAGCGGATTGGGCAAAGATATTATCAGCGGGAAGACCGGCTTTAAGGAGCTTGAAGCATATGCATTACAGCATGGTGTGACTTCCATTACATCGGGAAGACAGGAGCTGCTTGAAACTGTG
>JBFZEW010000472.1:0-7110 GCA_041306665.1 Spirochaetota bacterium
AAAAAAATTCTTGAAAACGCAATGAATCATCTTGAAAATTCCACTCTTATCATTCTATTATTTGAAAATCCTCAGCTTGACAGCTTTGACCATGAACTGCTCTCTCTGACAAGGAAATTAAAAATTCCGGCAATAATGGCGATAAACAAAATGGATCATCCTGAAGACATGGAGAATCTTTCAAATTTTTACGAACTTGGTATTTCAGAATTTATTCCAATCTCCGCTAAATATAAAAAGAATTTTGATCTTCTCTTCGATAAAATTTGCGAAAATATTAATCCAATGGAAAAGAAATCCGAGGAAACAGATTTAAAAATAGCTCTTGCCGGCCGTCCTAACTCAGGAAAATCAACACTGCTCAATCAATTCATGGGCCAGGAGAGATCTTTAGTTTCCGATATTCCGGGAACTACGCGTGATTCCGTTAAAGATACTTTTCAGTTTGAAAACAAGACAATAGAAATTGTCGATACGGCTGGAATCAGAAAAAAAAGAAACATTAAAACAAATGTTGAATATTTTTCACTAACAAGAACAATAGAAGCGATTTCAAAATGCGAAGTCGTAATACATCTTATTGATGCTGAAGCAGGGCTTACCGAAACAGACAAAAAAATCGCTGACGAAATACTTAAAGCTCACAAACCGATAATTATCGCGATAAATAAATGGGATTTAATCGAAAAAGACCATAAAACTTTCAAGGAATACTGCGACAAACTAACATTTCATTTTTACCGTGCCGCCGATTTCCCGATAATTTCAGTTTCTGCCAAAGAGAAAATTCGAATCCATAAATTGCTTACAACCGCATTCGAGTTAAAGGAAAAAGCAGAAAGACGAATACCTACTTCCAAGTTGAATCAGCATCTTGAGTCAATAACCAGACAGCGCAAACTTCCAACTCTCGGTAAAGATTTAAAAATTTACTATGCGACACAGGTAGATACAATACCGCCTCAATTTAAATTTTTCGTAAATGACGCGAAAATTTTCAAGGAAGATGTAATCCGGTTTTTTCAGAAAGAGCTTCAGAAAATAATGGATTTGAAAGGAATTCCAATCGTAATTAAAATAGAAGGCAAACCTCCACGCGATAAAAGCCTGAATACAAACAAATCTTTTAAAAAACATGCTAAGAAAGAATAAACAATCACCTGATTAATTCGCATATTTTCACATAATGCATGTTCAAATACACATATAACCAATTCGCGTGTCAGGAATTTTTTTAATAATTTATTTTTATGCGCATTTTGCTGCGGATGATATGTTCATTTAGAAGATTAACTACACAATATTCTCCAAAAATAGCGATTACATTTCAGTCCTTTCGTCAATTGACCGGCTGATAGTCGCGATATCTATGTAATCAAGATCAGAGCCTATTGGAACACCTCTGGCGATCCGCATTACTTTAATGTGCAAAGGCTTGACAAGCTTTGAGATGTACATAGAGGTTGCGTCGCCTTCGATAGTCGGGTTTGTAGCGATTATTATTTCTTTTACAAAAGTATTTCTACAGCGGTCAAGAAGACTCTTAATGTTTAAATCTTCCGGAGCAATTCCGTCAAGAGGCGAAATAACACCTCCAAGTACATGATATTTTCCCTTAAAATGAAGACTCTTTTCAATGTTAAGAACGTCTTTCGGATTCTCTACAATGCAAATTATTGATTGATCTCTCGAAGTGTCTGTGCATATTGAACACTCAGGCGTATCGGAAATGCCACCGCATATTTTACAGAATATAATATTTTTTCTCAAATCAAGAATAGATTGCGCGAGCAGCTTTGAATCATCTTCACGCATGCTTAGCAGATGAAACGCGATTCGAGACGCGCTTTTTCTGCCGATTCCGGGAAGTTTAGCCAGCTCGGAAATTGTTTTTTCAAGGTATTGAGAAGGTATTGACATTAAAAGAAGTCTCCCATTCCTGGAATGTCCATTCCGCCGGTAAGCTCTTTCATTTTCTCGGCCGCGATTCGTTTATTTTCACTGACTGCGTTATTCACCGCCTGCTTGCACGCTCTTTCAACATCCGCGCATGAAGCGTTTTTAAACTTTTCAGAATCAAAAGAAATATTTAAAACTTCAAATTCACCATTAACTGTCGCGGAAACCATTTCATCTGAACTTTTTCCAGCAGACTGCATAGATTTTAATTTTTTCTGCATTGTCTTCAATTCTTTTTGAAGTTTCATTAAATTCCCAATATCACCAAGTCCTTTAAGCATTGTGCAACTCCTTATTTTTCAATTATTTGTCCGAAGAACGTGTTAACTATCTTTTCGACAATTGGATTTTGCTGATTTATTTCTCCATGTTCCGTGTCTTCAACCATTTGAACATCAGGAACAGGCGCGTCATCATTTTCCAGTCTACTGTTTACTTTTATACTTTCGGCTGTCAATTCTTTTAGCTCATCTTTTATAAACTGAATGTCTTTTTCATCAAGAGTGGGTTTTGTTTTTCCCATTTGGTTTTCATTTTTTTCAGGAAATGAAATTATCAATTTATGTTCATGCTGTTCAACGGTACAGACAATCAATTTATTATATAAATACTGTTTTGTAAATTTGATTTTTTCAAGAAAAGCGTTCCATTGAAGTTTCGAATAACCCGCGAATTCTTGTGTCACGGTTTTCCCTGTTTGAATATCAGATTTTTTTTCGGGAGCTGTTTGCGTCTTTACGGAATCGCCGCTGTCATTGAAGTTTTTTTTTTCAAAATCCGGCGTGTTTTCAAGTTTTTTAATAAGAGCTGCGATTGAAGGCCTTTCTTTCACGCCTGCCATATCAAGAAAAGCCATTTCAAGATAGACTTTTTCGTTATCAGCAAAACGCAAATCCGCGCTGAGAGTCTTTAAAATTTTGAAAAAAATGCTGATTTCATCATCATTGTACATTGAAGAAATAGTTTTTATCTGCGCGATTTCATCCGCGGAATATCCGCTGAAACCTTCAATCTTTACAGAATTTAGTATCAGACGTATCGCGCGTAAGAGTTCATTAAATCCGTCAATAAACCGGGCTAAATCGATTCCTGTATCAATAACGTCTGCCGTTTCATGAATGATTCCCGATTTATCTCCCTGCGCGATAAACTTAAGCATTTTAAGATAGCTGTCAATCGGCAAAACCCCTAGCACAGTGAGAATTTCTGCATCACTTCCGGGATTTTCAGAGAAAGACAACACCTGTTCAAGCAATGACTGAGCGTCTCTCATTGCACCCGAGGAATTTCTCGCGATAGCATATATGACTTTTTCCGAAACATTATAACCATCAACGGCAATAATTTTTTTTAAATGCGCAGCGATTGATTCAGTGTCGAATTTTTTAAAAAAATATTTCTGACACCGCGAAAGGATTGTATCCGGAACTTTATGAATTTCAGTTGTCGCAAAAATAAAAATCACATGCGCGGGAGGTTCTTCAAGCGTTTTTAAAAGAGCGTTAAACGCTCCAGTGGAAAGCATGTGAACTTCATCAATGATGTAAATTTTATATCTTGATTTAGCAGGAGCAAAAGCGACTTTTTCACGCAAATCGCGAATATTGTCGACGCTGTTGTTCGACGCTCCGTCAATCTCGATAACATCGAATGCAATACCGGATGTAATTTCAAGACAGTTCTCGCAAACGTTGCAGGGTGTATCAGTGGGTCCAGTAATGCAATTGAGCGACTTTGCGAGAATTCGAGCCGTAGTGGTCTTGCCAACGCCTCTGGGGCCGGTAAAGATATAAGCGTGAGATATCCGTCCGCTTTTAATGCTGTTTTTTAACGTAGTAGAAATGTGATCCTGGGAAACGACTTCATCAAATGTCTGCGGGCGCCATCTTCGTGCTATTACCTGATATGACATATGGAATACCTTTATCTTCGGAGAAAGAGGGATTCGAACCCTCGGTAACTTGCGCTACACACGCGTTCCAGGCGTGCTCCTTCGGCCTCTCGGACATCTCTCCATTTTATATAATCTGATAAGTAGAGCCTTCTTTTGTCAATAAATATTCTCATTAACTAAAATTGGCTGACACATCCTTGAACACCAGTTCCTGCGGCTGATTACCATTAACTTTTACGTAATCGCCCTTGTCTGCAAAATATTTAATCAGTGGCGCTGTTTTCTCGCGATACGTATCAAGCCGGTGTTTAATAGCTTCTTCCGTTTCATCGCTGCGCTGGATTAATTCACTTCCGCAGATATCGCATTTGTTTTCTATCTTTGGTACCATAGAAATAATATTATATATCGCCTGGCAGCTGGCATTTGAACACGTCCTTCTGCTTGTAAGTCTTTTTATCAGCAGATCCTCCGGCACGTAAATATCAACGACCGCTTTTATTTTGTAAGAATTTTTTTGCAGCATTTTCGAAAGTCCTTCAGCCTGCGCGATTGTGCGCGGAAAACCATCAAGTATGAAACCCTTTCGGCAGTCTTTTTCTTTCAGCCTGTTTTCCACAATTCCAAGAATGACTTCATCAGGAACGAGATCTCCTGCATCGATAAATACTTTAGCCTGTTTACCAAGAACAGTATCGTTTTTAATTTCATTACGGAGAATATCTCCAGTCGAAATCTGCACCATCTGCTTTTTTTCAACAAGCATTTTGGAAATAGTGCCTTTACCTGCACCGGGTGCTCCTAATAAAATTAAATTCATAAAGATCTCCTTATAATTCAGTTACTAAGCATTTTTTAAGGGTATATCTCTCTACTGCAAGTTCAATCAGTTTATCTATCAGTTTTGCGTACGGCAATCCTGTGTGCTCCCATAATTTCGGATACATGCTAATTGATGTAAATCCCGGCAGCGTATTAACTTCGTTTAAATAAAATTCATTTGTATTGACATCAACGAAAAAATCGACGCGCGCCATTCCGGACAACGATAATTTTTTATAACCTTCTACCGCGTATTTTTGAATTTTTTCTGAGACATCAGGCGGCAGAAACGCGGGGATCTTCATTGACGCGCCGTTTTTATCTACATATTTTGCTTCATATGAATAAAACTCATGGTTAGGAATAATTTCACCGAGGATTGAACTTTCCGGCTGATTGTTTCCAAAAACAGCGCATTCAATTTCTTTGCAATTAATCGCTTTTTCAATTAATATTTTAATATCATGCTGAAACGCGTCATTAATTTTATCAGCCATTTCATTTTCATTTTTAATTTTATGAATTCCTACTGAAGACCCGGCATTCGCAGGTTTCACAAAAAATGGAAAATTCATTTCCATTTTAATTTCCTGTAAAAGAAACTCGCTATTCTTCTTCCAATCGCTCTTATCCAACACTATCCATGGAACAACCGGTATGCCTGCTTCTTTAAGCAGACGTTTTGCCACATCTTTGTCCATTCCGACCGCTGAACCCAAAACATCAGCACCGACATAAGGAACACAGGCAAGCTCAAGCAATCCTTGAAGTCTGCCGTCCTCACAGTTAGTCCCATGCATCACTGGAAAAATAAGATCATATTCAAGTTTCTCATTATTCTCAAAATTACGTAAAACCAGTTTCGAATTGCAATTATAATGATTCACCGCCCACTCGCCGTCTTTAACAAGCTCAAGCACTTCTCCGAAAGTTTCATCTTTCACAACTTTCGGATTTTTTTGAGGATACCACTTCCCATCTTTGTCGACACCTATGACTGAAATTTTGTATCTTTTAGCATCAATAGCTTTGAAGACAGAAGCGGCAGAACAGCGTGAAACTTCAAACTCGCCTGATTTTCCTCCGAAAAGGATTGCGACATTCAACATTGTAAATTCTCCATAAATTCTTTATATGTGACTTTAACGGAAACTCCGCGGACATTTCTATTTTTTCTCAGGAAATCCGCATCTTTGAAGTTGAGACTTTCTTCAGGCTACTCCGCGGCAGAGAGTATATAACACCTGGCCGCGGAACTGATGGATTACTTTCAAACTGGATTTACTGAAATCGACAATTGAATATCTCTTCGCTAATCCGATGTTTCATCCATTGCTGAACCTATGATGCATATTAAATTCCGCGACTGCAATAAGTCTTAATCCATTCTGCAGAGTTCATGAGTTATTCAGAAGTACCGGAAACTTTACTGAATATTTCTAAAAAATAAACTTATGCAAAAATATTTTACTTCATAACATAATCAAGGAACAGTTACTACTGCCCCGTTGGCAGCATTGGTCAAATCAGCGGTACCTTCAAGTACCCAACCAGAACGACTGGTTGCCGCATTGCTGTAAATATCCCATCGCATTCCGATAGGAACATTTTCCAAAGAATTATCGTTTGCCACAATCGGCGGAACTGCATAGCTGGATGGATTTTTGCCAGACTCTACTGCGCATGTATATGTACCGGAAGGTGTTGATACGTTTATTGAAGCCACTTCCCCGATTGCATACATATGAACACCTGCTCTTACATTGCCGCCAATATATTTATTTCCAGCAGCAGTCGGAATTTCCGTATCATCAAACGCGCAAAAAGTATCAGGAAGAGCAACATCCATTCCAGTATATTGTTTAATATTTTCTTTTACAAATAATCTTATCTCAAGTACGTAATGCTTATCTCTGTTATAAGTAATGTAATATGGCAGTTCAATTGTTAAAGGGAAAACTAGATTATTATATTGCTTCGCATTAAAATCAGCCTGGGTATAAATTTGAAATTCATTAAAATCAAATCCGTTTACAATCTTTTCTCTAAATATCGTTATTACGGGCGAGCCCAAATCAGTTGCCGCATCAAAAATCATTTTTCTAAAATATATTTGAACACCTGAATATGTTTTTCCGTTATACAAATCATTACACCTGTAATTCGATCCAGTCCCGTTAAAAAACGGATCAGAACTATTTAAAGCAGCTAAATAACTCTGGCGTAAATTTGCAAATCGATCACCATTCATTCTAATTTCTGCTATATCAAGCATAAATACCGAAGGAATAACAGCATCAATCCAGACACCGGGATTATTGGATTCATATGTCCCTTTAATAATAACCTGTAAATTACTGTCAATTAATTCCGTAAATAACGGTTCATTATCACAAGAAAACAGAAAAGCTGTTGCAGAAATCATGAGTAATGCT
>JBFZEW010000473.1:0-5431 GCA_041306665.1 Spirochaetota bacterium
AACAACTTGCGCGTGCGCGTTTTTAGAAATCTGATGCTGAAGAACCGTCTTACCTGCACCGAAAGGTCCAGGAGTGCAGAATGTTCCGCCTTTGGCAACGGGAAACGGCCCGTCTATTATCCTGCATGCTGTGTAAAGTGGTTTATCAGGAAAAAGTCTTTCACCGAAACGGATTGGAAATTTAGCAGGCCATTTCTGCGTCATTGTAACAGAATGAATTTTACCGCTTTCATCTTCAATCTTTGCTATTTCGTCCTTTACCGTGTATTCACCCTTAGGTTTAATTTCTTTTACTTTTCCCTTTCCGACGAAATTAAACGGCACCATTATTTTATGATCAATTACAGCTTCGGGAACAGATCCAAGATACGACGCTCTCTCAACTGTATCGCCAACTTTCGCAATCGGAGTAAATTTCCATTTAACATCATAATCCAGAGGATTAAGATACATTCCGCGCGGAAGAAAGTAACCAGCCTGCTTCGCAATATCTTCAAGCGGATTCTGAAGACCATCATAGACTGATTTTAACAGACCTGGTCCGAGTTCAACAGACAGAAGTTCTTTATCAAAAACAACTTCATCGCCGAATTTAATTCCCCGTGTCGGCTCAAAAACCTGAACCTTCGCAGTATCACCATTAATTTCAATTACCTCGCCTTTCAAGCTTTGCCCGCCGGTTTTAACATAGGCAAGCTCATTCTGCCGAATGTCTCCTGTAAACCTTACAGTCATCAGGTTACCCTGTGCTGCAATTATTTTACCTTTAGCATTATTATCAGTACTCATGAACAGTCTCCTATTATTAAGGTAGTAACAGATTTTCTACAAATTGTCTTCCAGTCTCTTCATTCATGAAACTCCATCTATCAAGAATGAAAAGTCCTATTAAAAAACTATATATTACATGATCTCCGAAAAGATCATCTTCGCCGTATTCACGCAACGCGTCATATAGAATTTTATCTATCATGTTTTCTGCCTCAAGAGGATTTGCTTCAGACGCCGCGAAAACATTTGGCACAAAAGGATACTGGACTGAAAGTCCGAAATCAGAACTTGAACGGTGTTCAATTATAGTTGCAACAACATCCGGGTTACCGGAAAGATTTTCTTCAAGACTGAATCCTTTTCGATTTAGACGAATTGCCTGAAGTACAGTCCTGATAACCGACAATGTCTCAAGATAATATTTAAAAAATGAACTTTCATTGCCGGAAGGCGTCATATATATGGAGTACAACTCTGATATTTTAGAGTAGCGATCCTTATTCTCCTTTTTAATTTCAAAAAATTCGATTATATCAGCGGGATAATTTTCCGGCGCGTTCATCAGAGGATCATCTATAAATTTTTCCATGTCCTCTAATGCAAGAATTGATGGTTTAAAAAAAACCGTTTCGTTTCCTCTATTTCCTTTGAATCCGTCAGGCTGTTCAACTTTTGATTTAAGAATAAGCTCAAGATTCCTGACTTCATTCAGCAGAAGAATTTTTTCAACACCTTTACTGTACGAAGAAAAAACGCTTTCATTGTCTTCAATAAACTGCTTCATTGTGTATTCAGGTTTTGTTTCCCAGCTTATTTCAGGTAAAGACGCTATTAAAAAATTATTATAGTTCATATCTGCCATCATTTCTCAAAAAGATATTTTCTGATTTGAGGTCTTAAAAATCCTGAAATTAATTCAATAAGCGCGTCTTCAGTGAAGTCGAACATGAGACTTGAATTTTTCACAGATACCGCAAAACCTGATGGAACTTTCTCTGAAGAAATGTCAATCTTCCCTTTTGATTTCGCAGCTACTTCAGATTTAATGAAAGAATCCAGTTTTCCTTCCAAATTTTGAGGAAGAACGATTTCCGCTGACGAGTCTTTTGCCGAAAGATTCTCAACAGCAAATTTAATGAACTCCTTAACCATATCTTCCCGTGATAGAGCTGATTTAACTGAATCATTTACAGTTCCTCGCAGGATGTTATTTTCAATAGATAATCGAAGGGTATCGACAGCTTTCTTCGAAGCAATTCGTAAAGCTGATTCAAGAGTTTCATGCTCGTGCTTAGCCTGCTCTTTTGCCGCAGTAATTATACGTTCAGCTTCGGCTTGCGCAGCTTGAAGAATTCGCTTTTTTTCGTCTTCTGCGGATTTTAGCAGATCTGATTTCTGCTTTTCTGCAGGTTCAAGAACACTGGATTTTAAATAATCCGATATACCTTTAATTTTTTCATCAACTGAAGCAGACTTTAGATTTTCACCCATATGCGATATCCTCCGGAATATATCATGTTGCTTTTTTTCAATTTCAACTTCCTTTAGTTTAACCGCTTTAACGATAAAGTCAAATTTTTTTTTCACTTTTTTATAAAGTCGCTGCTTTATAAAAGTAATTAATTAAAGATAATCCGCCGCATAAGTCGATACTATAGCTATCAAACTAAAAGAGCGCCTGATATGGAATTTAGAATAAAAATCACTCAATCTGATAACAAATTTATTGCCACATGCCCCGAACTTGACGCAAACTGTTTCGCGTCAACAAGAGAAGATGTGATCCGCAGAATCAAGGAAGTAATAAAATTTTACATTTCTTCAGCTAAAGAGATGGGTTTTGATGTTGATTCTGCAGAAAACATGACTATCGCCGGTGAAGACATTGTGCTTGATAATGAAGAAAAATCATTTCTAGACAGCCTGCCGCAGATTATTAATTAAAAGTTTGAAAAACTGTTTCAATGAAATTGTTTAATAACAAACATTCTGGATCTAATTGAAATTATCGTTTCGCATGAAAGATAAGCGTCCGTATCTGTTTCAACAGGAAAAAGCTGCTTAATATTATTCATCGATGACTGTTATTGTTACTTCTCAAAGAAAATATATCAACAGCGGATGAGTTTCGGCAAATCCTGCAAAAATAATACAAAAATAAAAGAATTGCCATAAGATATTAGATTTTCCTTAAGCAGCTTCATAATAAACTATTATTATCTAATATTCGTTTTACATCTTCTTCTATTATATATTGTTCTTATAAACAGCATAAATGGAACATAAAACGATTCCTTGCCTAAAAATTATTAATAATTTAAATGTAACGTATAAAATTATTATAAAATTTTTAATTATTAAAAAAGTATTTTTGATATCATCAGGACTTTAATCGAATTTTTTCTGAATTCTAATAAAAATTGTCAAATAAAGATTTGACATTCAATTGCTTTAATAATATGACTATAACATGGTTGGACAAGCAATGGTCAATATTAAAAAATCCGATATCCCTGAACATATTATAAATATTCTATCTAATGATGAAATTAACAGTATTGTAAAAAATACTGATTCTCTCATTGATATCGCATATGATCTCATTGAAATCGAGGAATATGAAAATTCACTTGATCTGCTGAAATACAGCTATGAACTTCACGGGTTTACACCTGATCTGCTCAATGGACTCGCTGAAGTATATTCCGAAATGGATGACTCAAACACAGCTTTGCGCATAATGAAGAAAGCCGCTGACATGTATCCCAACGACGCTGTAACACTCGCAAACACTGCGACGCTTTTCTGGGAAAACGGCGACTTCGCGAAAGGAATTTACTACTACAATCTGGCGATTAAAGAAAACAGCACTCTGCTTGACGCGTACATCAACCTAATCAACCTTCATTATGAATGCGGCGACATTTTCATCGCGTTTATCACATGTTTAAAAATACTCCAGGTATTTCCGAATGACAGGCAGATACTTGAGCTGAGAGATGAACTAATCTTTGACATGGCAATTTCCTTCAGCTGATGCTCATGCAGCATGCTCAACAGCCGCTTAATGAATAAAAATCCCATTCAACAATTTTACAAACTAGCTGAAATTACTTTATTTCTACCGCTTTCCTTAGCTTTGTATAGCGCCTGATCCGCGGATGAAATAATTTTTTCATATGTCTTTACCATGTCCGTTACGGAAGATACTCCAAGGCTTACAGTTACGGAAACGGCTGCTTTTTTAACAGAAAGCTTTTCTACTTTTTCACGGCATGTTTCGGCCACACGCTCAGCGGCTGTAATTTCCGTTTCAGGCAGAATAATTGCAATTTCCTCGCCTCCGTAACGGCAGATATAGTCCATGCTGCGGATGGATTTTTTCAATATGTCTGAAACCACGGCAAGGACTTCATCACCTTTCTGATGACCGTAGTTATCGTTGAATTTTTTAAAATGATCAATGTCAACCATGATCAGCGATAACGGCCGTTTATACCGGATCGCGCGGTTTATTTCTTCATTCAATTTGTCATCAAAAAATCGGCGGTTATTTAAACCGGTTAATGTGTCGCGAAAGGCAAGAGAGGAAAGTTTTTCTTTCTTTTTATTATAAATATTTTTAAGATCTGAAATATCTTCAGCAAGAGAATCATCTCCGACTTTACCGAGAATACCCGCTATTTTTTTTTCGAAAATCATTGTATCATTGGATGAATCATCCGCCATAACGTCATGATCGCCGGATCTGATCGACAAATTACTGCTCGCAAGACGGAATGACGCGCCTTCCCGGATTTTCACTTCGTTGATTTTTTCACCTTCATACCATGTTCCGTTAGAACTCTGAAGATCAGTCAAAAGGAAAAATCCATCCGCACACTCAAGTCTTGCATGGCTCCGGGAAACCTTGTTGTCACTCAGAACAATATCACAGGTCTCATCCCTGCCGATGATGTACTGGCGGTTAATTTCAATGAGTTGTTTTTTATTTTCAAAATAAAGAAAAAATTTACGCATCGTTTCTCCACATACATGAATCACAAGAATTCACTTTGTATATTTCGCATTATACAGGAATTTTAAAATTACGCAAGAAGATTTTCTAGCAGTAACAATAATGCGTATTCTATTTTTTCAGTTCTGAATACTTGGTTTTAATAAGCTGAAGAACGGCTGAATTTTTAAGCGCGGGGTTTGAATCCGCGAGTTCAATAACATTTCTATCTCCGCGTAAATGTCCATTCACGCTTAAATCACCCCCCTTTTCGATTAAAATTTTAATTATTTCAGGATTTGGACTTTCTTCAATTGCAATTGTCAGCGAATTTTCTCCGAAATCATTTTGATCATTAATTTTCAGTCCGGCAGCTAAAAGCACTTTAATTACTTCAGGATTGGAATTCACTCTCGCGCATTCCATTAGTACAGTATATCCTCCCATTTCATCCTTCATGAACGGGTCTGCTCCATTTTTCAAAAGCAGTTTGAAAATTTCAGGGTTTGCATTTCTTGCAGCAACATGCAGCAATGTCTCGCCCCTGTCCTCATGAACCCAGCTTTTTCTAAAATGTTTCATGTCAGCCCTGGCTTTGATAAGAAGTTCTAGAATTTCAGAATTTTCATTCTGCACAGCAAAAAATGCTGCTGTCAATCTGTA
>JBFZEW010000474.1:0-3423 GCA_041306665.1 Spirochaetota bacterium
GTCTCGCATGAATTCCTGCGTCACTTTGAACTAAAAAATCTTTCTCAAACATTGCGGTTACTCTCCATTTTCATCCAATCCTGCAATTTTTTATCAAGTTCTCTCGCGGAATGAATTCCCATTTTTTTCAAACGCTGATTTAGGGCTGCTGTTTCAACAATTACCGGAATGTTTCTTCCAGGCCGCACGGGTATTACAATGTGCGGAACATCGATTCCTAAAATTGAAAAATGCTGCTCATCAATGCCAAGACGGTCATAGGATTTGTTGCTGTCCCATTCTTCAAGCGTTACAATGATTTCAATACGTTTACTGTTACGGACGGATCTGATGCCGAAAACTTCACGTACATTAATAATGCCAAGTCCTCTGATTTCAATGTGATGCCTGATTATCGGTGAACCCTGACCGACAAGCACTGAGTCTTCAATTCGTTTAATTTCGACAATGTCATCGGCAACCAGACGATGCCCCCGTTCAATTAATTCAAGAGCAGTTTCACTTTTACCGACACCGCTTTTGCCCATTATTAAACATCCGAATCCGTAAACATCGGCAAAAGTGCCGTGAATTGAAACAACAGGCGCCTGTGCTTCTTCGATTATGTGCGTTACCTGTGAAATAAACTGAGTCGTGTTAAGCTGCGTTACCATCACGGGAACACTTTTTTTCCGCGCTAGATCAACTAAAATTTTCGGCGGACAGACATTATGAGTAAATACACAGCAAAAAACATCATACTCGAAAAAGCTTTCAAGCGATTTTTCAATCTGCTTCATGTCCAGGCTGTTTAAATACGCGTTCTCACCTTTTCCGAAAATCTGGATACGGTCGCCCGCGAAAAAATCATAGAATCCTGAAAGTGTAAGTCCGGGGCGGTTTACATCCGCGACTTCAATTTCCTTATCAAGGCCGATATCACCTGTAAGAGCTGTAAGCCGGAGGTCAATGTCCTCCGGCAAATCCAGCAAATCTCTTATAAAAATTTTCTGTTTCATTCTACTCCGATGGCACAAAAACTTCCATTCTTCGTCCTTTTTTTGACAGAACATTGAATGTCTTTGTTTCCCTGTTTAAGAATGGTAAATAATATTTATCGCATTCTGTCAACGCATTTACAGCTTCATTAATTGTTAAGCTTTTAACTTTATCACTTTTGGCTTTTTTTGTAAACACTGCTGCGGCGCCTTCGCCTTTCACATGAACGTCGTTAATGGCAAACGTATCCGGCAAATCTGAACCTTTTTTTGCGTCTTCAGGAACTTCAACCATTTGAAGTTCATTATTCTCATTGAAAATTACCGCGTAATCGCGTCCCTTTACAATGTTTCCGGAATTGATATCGCTGAGTCCTTTTTTAAAAAGAATAAAATCCATTTTATCCATTTTCATTTGAAGATAGGCTTCAACTTCATTTATTGCTTTTCCTGAAACTTCCTGAATTTTGATATATATATCATCATCCGCGCTCAAATCAACGACAGGCATTTCGCCAAGCGGAATTCCTTTATGCTGCTGATGTTTTTCTTTGTGTTTTTTAACCTGAGTCTCAAGTTTATCGAGCAGAAGATCGAACGCCGAATAATGATCGCCGCCTTTTTCAATTCCATGAAATTGTACTCCGTCAGCGAAAACTAAAATTTCAACGAAATCATCAACTTTCTCTTTATAGATAATAATTTTTATCTCCATTACCTGATGAAAATACTTCTCCAATTTATCGATTTTTTTCTCAACATACTCTTTAAACCTGTCCGACACATTGATGTGTCTTCCTGTTACTGTTAAATTCATACATGCCCTCCATAATTGATCTTATTGATTCTTTTACGCTTTGCTGATGTCGGGATTTTTAAAACATCCCTGTATTTAGCCACTGTACGCCTGGCTACATTAATTCCTGAATTATTCAGCTTCGCGGCAATGTCATCATCACTGCAAGGCTTCTCAGGATTTTCATGCTTGATAATGTCGCTTATCAGTTTTGAAACAGTATTAGATGATATTTCCCCGTCTTCATCTGATTCAGCTTTCTGAACAAAGAAATATTTCAGAGGTAAAACACCCCATTGAGTCTGTACATATTTATTTACAGCAATTCTGCTTATTGTGGATTCGGCGAAACCAGTCGCTTCTGCAATGTCAGTATAGACCAACGGCCGTAAATTGCCTGGTCCCTTTTTAAAAAATTCCAGCTGATTCTCCAGTATCGATTTTGCAATAGTATACAATGTTTCGCTGCGGCCTGCAACATTTTTTATCAGCGCTTTTGCGGAATTAACATTTTCTTTTACATAATCTTTTATTGTTTTATCTACATTTTTTTCTTTAAGCATTTTAGCATAATAACTGCTGATTTTTATTTTCGGAATGTAATCTTCATTTATCAAAATTATCAGTTCATTTTCAATATACGCGGCTTCAAGATCAGGAATGATAAAAACAGGAATGCCCGAAGAAAATCTGTTTCCTGGATACGGTGAAAGTGACTTAATCAAACGGATTTTTTCCAGTATTGTTTCAAGCGGAAGCTGAAGAGACGAAGCGATTTTCTCATATTTATATGAAGATAATTCGTAAAAATGATTTTTAAGTATATACAGGATCAGATCATCTTCCGGGAATTTTTCTTCAGCCTGATGAGCTAAAGATTCAACAGCGTCTTCCGCCGCGCAGCCTGCAGGATCCAGATGCAGAATAATTTTTTTCGCGGCAAAAAATTCACTTAAACTGAGGGCATTTTCTTCGCAAAAGAGGTTTTTATCTGCGCGGAAATATCCGTCATCGTCAATCGCTGTAATTATCTTTTCAGCGGCTGAATATTTTTCTGTGCTTA
Source organism: Spirochaetota bacterium (assembly GCA_041306665.1). Lineage (GTDB taxonomy): Bacteria > Spirochaetota > UBA4802 > UBA4802 > JAFGJZ01 > JAFGJZ01. The sequence goes on from JBFZEW010000474.1 coordinate 2,837, forward strand.
GGTTAAGAAGTTTTATCTGATTCAATAAATGCTCTTTTAACGAAATGCTATTTGATACTGAATTTTCCATGTAGTTCTGTTTTTTAAAATCATCATCTAGAAAATTGGAATATCCCGTATCACTGCTGTCTGCATAAATTAAACGCTCTTCGAAGGATTTTTCGAATTCTGTTGTTTCCCCGTTCAAAGATTTGCTGATTTCAAGGCTTTTCAATGTTTCTGCGTCGCTGCTCTCCATTACAGTGTTATCTTCTTCAAGAACCGGATTTTTTTCAAGTTCATCATTAATCAATTCAGCAATCTCAATTACATTCAACTGAAGCATTTCGATTGACTGACGCATTGACTGAGTCATTGTAAGACGCTGAGACTGGTTCAGTTTTGCGTTTAAAGTCATTGCCATAATGATGAGCATCCTCCATATTCAACCGGCAAACGGTACATAGTAATTATACTGCAAATTTAAAATAAAATCCAGTATAAAATTGATTTTTTTCACTCTATTTATTCCACATTATGGTCAAGATGCAGTATATGCTCAAATCGGTCTTTTTTAGTCTGAAGATATTTTTCATTATGTTCCTGAA
>JBFZEW010000475.1:0-6586 GCA_041306665.1 Spirochaetota bacterium
GTCTCGAGAAGCAGAGCAGCCGCTGATGTTATGATCAGTTCTTCAAATATCCTATGCTGAAGGTCATATCTGTCCGAACGTTTTTTCACAATGACATAAAGTGTAATTAAAATAACTAACGAATAAACATAAATATCTATTGTATTGATTATATTTATCTCCAAGTATAATCTCCATTTAAAAGATTTTCCATGCAATATAATATAACAATGAATAATAAATGCAAACAAATAATTTAAATTATGAACGCCTGAGCCGGCATGGTATGTCAAAACAATAGTATCCTGGAGGCGCTGACAGGTTATTGTTTGCGCCTGTGCTGGCGCAGGCTTGTCTTCCTGCCTAAGCATGCCGGAGTATATTCCCGGGCGGTTAAAAGCAATTAATAATTAATAATGAAAAGTGAACAATAACGGCAGGTAACAAGTATAATGAAGCAATGTTGAATTTTGAATTTTAAATGTTGAATTTTGAATTTTGAATTATCACTTTCCGCTTTCTACTTTTCTCTTTTCACTTTCATCTGCGTCCATCTGCGTCCATCGAGCGAAGCGGGCGGTTAAAAAATGTCTGTGTCTGGCAATGAAGCAATTTTGAATTATCACTTTCTACTTTTCTCTTTCCACTTTTATCTTTCATCTATCTGTATTTATCTGTATTTATCTGTATTCATCCGTGGCAAAAAAACATAATTGCCCTCAAACTCCTCACTCCTCACTGATCACTGTTTACTGTTTACTGATCACTGATCACTGATCACTAGAAACCCTGTGTATAAACCCATCCTTTATGATATATGACAGCGTTTATTGCGAATTCCCGTGAATAAACTGAATATTTTAAAATAGACCAGAAAAAGTGGATAACTATACAGGAAAATCCGTCAAATACTGAAAAATATCCAAGTGTTATGTATTTCAATATTGAGACTAACATTAATAATTCGTAATGAAAAACTTTTTAATTGATTTTTACCGATAAAGTATGATAGAATAACGAAACATATATTTACCGGAGAAAATACATGGAAGCGCTTAAGGAAAAAACGTTCAGCAGAGCAGATGAAATATGCGGTTTATGCAGATTTTCGCTTAAAGAAGAAGAATTTGTAAAAGCTAAATATGTGAAAGCGGAAATTTTAAACGCTTTCGATGAAAAACGGTGTTTCCCTTTTTACCCTGACGAACCGGTAATTAATGCCATTAAAAGCGGAACGAACGTGGATCTTTTCCGTGATAAATTTATTGAAATCAAAAATAAAATATTCGCGGAAGTTGCCGATGGAGACGGCGCTCTGTTAGCTCGTCTTTCGAATGACTCCCGTCTTTCGAATCGAATTGTTAATGTAGTTTCTTTCACTCACCTGGCACTCGCGGCAGGCGACTTCAAAACCTTGTTTAAAAGACGTTTTGTAATAATAAAAGAACTTGTCGGAAAGCCGACCTTTTATCACGTCAGTAAAGAAACAACAGTAATTTCACACATTGGTCAGGGGCCGGTATGGGCGGAAATTCCGACTTTATATTTGGGATTGAAAATTTTTGATACGCTTGAACAGGAACAGAAGCATAATGAAAATGAACTTTTCAAAGCGTTTATCATGCTGCTTGCTGTTGAAGAGCGTGCTATTGAAACCGGATTCTCGCATCGTGAGACATACGGGGCTGAGTTTTCAATTGCTCTGAATAAACTCGTTGAAGCTGTTATTGCTTATACTTCACAGACTGAACTGCGTGTTGAAGAAGAACCAGAAAAAAAAGAAGTCAAACCATTCACGCAAAAAGTCCGGGAGAAATATCTAAATCTTCTTGATGCCCGAAGAAAAGATGACATGCTGAATTTTGATTACGAAAGTAATCTGAAAGGAATTGACGGTCTCGCGAAACTCGCAAAGCGCTATAAATCCGCGAACGATAAAAAATCACTGCACGAAGTTATACGTTTGCTTGTCAGCGCGTCGGGTCATGACATTCATGAAATACGCAACCGCGCGAACATAATTCTTGATCGCGTGTTCGCGCCGAAAGAATATGACGCGCCGCTTTCGACATCATTTGTCAATGTCCACGTCGGCGACTCGTACAAATTCGCGTTTAAAATTACTGAGGATAAAAAGGAATATTTTCTCCGCGTTTATCGGAACGCCTGCGATGATTATTTTTTTGTCGATAATGAAATAGAATTTAAAGATTATGATTTAAGTTACAATGAAAAGTCAAAAAAATTCGAATGCGAAGTGAAGTTCGAAGAATATGGACATTTTGATTATGTTATCCACCGCCAGAAAACGAAAAACGCCGAATGGATAGATGAATATGGAACTTCAGGACGCGTAAATGTTATTCCCGATGTCCGCGGTGAAATGATACTTGAAATTTTTGCCGACATTCACGGTCACACCGGAGCTTACTGGAGGGATGAATCAGGACATCCGGGGCTGGTATATAATGAAAACGGTGAAGTAATACGTTTGGGTCATTTTTCCGACATTGCGGCCCATATTCCGGATTTAAAAGAACGTTACAGAATTTCAGCAATATATATTCTTGGCGTGCAAAAGCGCGGAACTCACAGTGAAGACTGGGCTGCCGGCGCGACTTCACCATCGCCTTTCTCGCCAATGAGTCTCACCGAGATTGAAGAATTTTTAGGCGGAGCATCCGAATTTAAAGAACTTGTCAAGGAAGCTCACCGGCATGATGTGAAAATCATTATCGATTGCATTCCTCACGTCAATAGACACAGTAATGAGCTTCCTCTTGAAGATGTAGTCTGCTGCTACGATGGATCTGGAAATGTTGTTCCCCGTTCATCTACTGACGGAAAATTCGGCAGCTGGGATGACGGGAAACTCCTTAACTACCGCAGATTTGAAGTATGGACATGGCTCGTGGGTTCGATTGAAAAACTTATCCGCGATTTTGATATTGACGGGATACGTTTCGACTCTGCTCACGCTGTTCCAATCATGATGAAGAAGAACAATTTTCCGCTGATATATGATAAATCCCGCACAGCTGAAGAAATGGTTGAAGGCCGCATTATCGTGAATGACCGCTGGGACAATGCTTATATTACAACTGGTTATTATGACTGTCAATGCCGTGACATGATCGCGATTCCTTTCCATCAGTTTTTAATGAGTAACGTGCAGAGGATGCTCCGCAAATATAAAAAGAACTATTTCGTTCATATTGCTGAGTGCTTCTGGGGACATGAACGATTTCTTTCCCGTTCGGGAATAATTCCATATAACGCGTCGCTTTTTAAAATTATGGAAAACATACTCCATGGAAAATCCGATGCCCGTGAAGTATATCACATTTACGATAATTATTATCCGTCAGTGCTGTGCAAAGGGACTGAACTTTTAGGCATTTTGGGAAACCATGATGAGCGCCGCGCGATGAACACGTTCGGGCACAGAGGTCTGCGTGCTGCGATCGGTTTGACTGTTTTCATGAGCAACATTGTCATGGATTATGAAGGCAGCGCCGAAGGAGAGGGATGGAAAGTCTTTCTGGACAATGTGTATGTTAACTGGAATCAGTTTGAGTACGCGTCTCACCGCAGCGTTGATAGATTTTATAAAGAGATGTATGATTTTCACAGAAAGACGAAAGGTAAAGGTCAACTCGTATGGGCTAATAATAACATGGTCGCCGCCGTCGCGAAATCCTCCGGTGAAAACATTTGGATCGGCGCGTTTAATTTCGCCGACAGTAATCAGACCGCGTCAATACAATTTGACAATCCTGAGCTTAGAATTGATGATGATAAATTTTTCCGTGTAGTTGATCCGCTGTATTCGGCGATTACAGGACACTATAGTTATTTTACCGGAAAGGAACTAAAAGTTTCAAGGATAAACACGATTGTTCCGTTTACAGAGCGCGTTAAATTATTGCGGCTTGAAAAAGTTGAAAATGTAAAAGAATGTTACATTGAATTTATCAAGGATTCATTTTTCCGGCTTTGCGCTATTTCGAATGATAAACAATTTATGAGCAATTTTGCTTTTGAAGAAACCGGTAAAAAAATTACCAGTTACGCGGATTTTGAAAAATTTATTAAAGAAACATTGATACCGATTTTATGGGACGAATCGAGAAACTTTCTTAAAATTGGACTTAAACGAATCTTTTATTTTCTGTTTAAAAACCAGCTGGCTGACGGGAAACTTCTTTTAAGCTTTAATGAAAAAATGGCTGCTTCAGCGGATAAACAAATCAGTGAAATCGGCAAGTACCTTCTTGAAAATAATAAACCGGGATCACTAATATTTATGTCATCCGAAGCCGATCCGTTTTCTAAAAGCGGCGGTCTCGCTAATGTCGTGTATGAATTGCCGCGCGAGCTTGTTTCCGCGGGAGAAAAAGTCTATGTAATTACGGGTTATTACCGGGGCGGTGATTCAAAAGCTGCGGTTAAAATGAATAATGCGGCGAAAAAATATAATTGCAAATTTACCGGTAAAACTGTCCGTTTTAAAATTCTGGACATGGATTATGAAGTTGGTGTTCACTTTGCCGATGTCGAAGGAATCGGATACTATCTTCTTGATCATCATGAACTTTTCGATGGTTTGTACTGGGGAGTCACATCTGAGGAGAAACTTCGCAGACGGATCGGTTTCGCGCGCGCCTGCGCGGAAGTTGTCTGCACTTTCGGTTTAATGCCTTTGTTTACATTAACAAATGACGCATATGCCGGATTATTCAACGGTATTGTGCGTTCGGATCATACTTATTACAGCAATCCGAATTTCGAAAGAACAACTTTTCTTCATATAGTGCATAATGGCGGATGGCAGTATTTCGATGCGTATAACCGCTATGAAAGAGGTTTCGATTTATTTAAATTGTTTAATCTTCCTGAATGGAAAGCTGGAGATTTCTGTGATCCGGTATTTTGGGACAGAATAAATTCAATGGCGGCGGGCATTCGTTTTGCGGACAGGACAATTACGGTAAGTCCATCATACGCGAAACAGATTGAATATCAATGCGATGGTCTTGAACATATTCTTCATAATGTTATTGGAATCAGTAATGCTATCGGTAAAGATTTGCGAAAGAGAATTCAAAGTAAATTTGATCAGTCAGGTTTTGTTGAAAACAATTATAAGAATACGAAAAAGTATATTGAAAGCAAACCTGAATTGCTTAAAAAAATAACTTCCCGATATCCTGAAATCATGCAGAGTCCTGAAGCAGTTTATGCGATCAAAGACGAAAAACAGCGCACTATTATAACGAGAGTGATGAATAAGTTAATGCTTCAGTTTGAGAGAGGACTGGACGTTGATCCTGATCGTGTTCTTTTCACGATGATTCATCGTATCACAGAGCAGAAAGGATTTCAGCTGCTGCTTGATTCGTCAGAAGGAATTTTCAAACATCTCAATTATCAGGGAATCGTAGGCGGCGCTGTTTCGTCTGGCGATAAAGCCGGTGAAGAACAGGCGCATGGTTTGTGGCTGCTTAGTCAGTATTACGCGAAAAGTACAAATGTCGGGATTGGATTTCAGGATGTTGCGATTCCTCTTTTAGCGTCGGACATTTTCTGCATGCCTTCGATGAACGAACCGGGAGGTATTTCGCAGCTTGAAGCTTTTGCCTGCGGATGCCTTGTTGTCGCACGGGCTACGGGCGGACTTCGCGATACGGTGCATCCTGTTCATGTAAACGGTGATGTTGTTGAAGGAAATGGATTTTTATTCATGGACTATTCGGCTTGGGCGTTTTATGATGCAATGGAGCGTGCGCATAAATTTTTTACTCAGAGCAGTGATGATATTGTATATGCTGCGAGAATTAACGCGGAAAAAAGTTTATTTTTCTGGGATACTCCAGCGAAGAAATACATTGAAGAGGTATATAATCTTAAAGAGATTATAAGAATCGTAAAATAGTGAAATTACAAATTATCTGTAACTGGTAATTTCCTATTTTTAGAAGTATTGACAGGACTTCGGCTCTGTGACTTTCTTTTTGCCACTCCTTTCCATCCATGGAATCGCGGCATTCGTCCATCCATGGCAAGCACATGCAAAAAGAAAGTCACCAAAGAAAAATGCTAGTCCTCATTCGGCGGACGGCCTGCACAAATCAGCAAACATCATGTTTAGATTTGTGCGTGCTTCATCCTCCTGACTCAGCATGCGGGGTTCTTTTCCAGGGTGGTTTAATCGTATACTTTGCGGGCTTCGAGTCTTTGTGTGAACCTGTTCTTTGTATTTTGTTTCTTAGAAGCGAATGACAGGCCTTCGGCATGACAATGCTGAAAGAAACACTTTACTGCTTTCAAAGCAGAGAATTGTTTGCGCCTGTGCTGGCGCGGGCTATGTTACTTTCTTTTTCAGTCGCAAAAAAGAAAGTAACCAAAGAAAAGTGCTCCGGCTCAATCGCCGCCGGGGCTGCACGAACCGAAAAACATCGTGTTTGCGGATTCGTGCATGCTCGAACTTCGTGTTCGAGCAGTCCGGGGTCTATTCCTGGGAACTTTGCGGGCTTTGCGTCTTTGCGTGAAATAGTCTTTTGTATTTTGGTTCTTAGAAGCATTTGGATTTTTGTTTGACTTTTTT
>JBFZEW010000476.1:0-4626 GCA_041306665.1 Spirochaetota bacterium
ACATTCAAAAAAGAAATTTACCGCATGGTGCAATGTTTAACGCATATCCGGACAGTTGTGGAGGCTCGCTTGCGGCAATAGCGACGATGCTTGAGAAATCCGAATTTAATGATGTTTTTTCTTTTTTTTATGTGCTCCCGTCAATGTTCAAATCAGATCTTGACCGCGGATTTTCAATCATTTCCTACGATTTAAATGAAGATTTAGTTACACTGGAAGATTTAAAAAAAATACATGAACGTAATATTTCATTGAAACTTGATTTTGTTCTTAATCATCTTTCTGCGCAGTCGCCTGAATTTCAGGATTTACTGAAAAATGGTGATGATTCAAAATTCGCTGACTGCTTCATCGATTGGAATAAATTTTGGAACGGAAAAGGCAGGCTGTGTCCGGAAGGTTATATAATACCTGATGATGAATTTTTGAATAAATTGTTCATGAGAAAATCCGGACTTCCAATTTTGAAAATTCCGTTTCCGGATGGAACTTACAGATTTTATTGGAACACTTTTTATCAGCAGATAATAATTAAAGCGCCTAAAACTGACGACCTTCTTTCCATAGATGGTATCAGTGCCAACGACGCTGAAAGCATTGTAACACTACTTAAAGAAGCTATTGACGGGAATCAATCAATATACAATATTCAATTTGGTCAGCTTGCGCGTTTTAAAAACAGCATCATAAATTTATTGGAGCGTAAATTTTTTTCATATTTGGGGCAGATGGATTTAAATGCTGAGTCGGATATAGTCTGGAAATTTTATGAAAAGACTCTTTCGAAACTTAAACATTACGGCGCGAAAATCGTAAGACTGGATGCTTTCGCGTATCTGCACAAAGAGGCTGGATTTTCAAATTTTTTCAATGAACCCGGGACATGGAATTATCTGGAGCGGATCAGGCAGATGGCTGATAGAGACAGAATTATTTTATTGCCTGAAATTCATTCGAAGCATGAAGAAAAAATTCATGTTCAGCTGGCGGAAAAAGGCTACCCGTTTTATGATTTTTTCTTTCCAGGTCTCGTTATAAACGCTTTGGAGGAAAAAAACAGCACTTATCTGCTGAAATGGATAAATGAAATTATAGAAAAAAAATACACTACCGTAAATATGCTTGGATGTCATGATGGAATTCCGGTTCTGGATATTAAAGGTTTGCTTGATGATGATGCTATCGCCGGAATGATTGAAATGCTGATACGCCGCGGAGGAAAAGTCAAAGATCTTTACGGTGCGGATGGTAAAAAAATTTCATATTATCAGGTGAATATCGCTTTTTTCAGCGCGCTGAACGAGGATTGCAGAAAATTTCTTCTTGCCCGCGCGATTCAGATGTTTATGCCGGGAATTCCTCAGATTTGGTATCTTGATTTGTTCGCAGGCACTAATGACTATGAAGCTGATGAAAAAATTGGACACAAGGATATAAATAGGACAAATCTTACGATTCAAACTATTGAAGAAAGTTTAAAAAAACGGATAGTCCTTGATCAGCTTAAACTTATAAAATTCAGAAATACTTTTCCGGCATTCGGATTTGATTCTAAATTGCTAATTGAAAACACTTCTTCGGATAAATTGAAATTGACATGGATAAAAAGTGAATATTCAGCAACTCTTACGGCTGATTTAGATTCATGCGTGTTCACTGTTACTTATACTGATGATAAGTCAGAAGATGTTGTTTTGTTTTAAATGCATTTTAGTGTGAATTCTGAAAAATCTCATTCTGGTTGTTATTTACCTGAAATATTTTTATCATCTTTAATCTTTTTGTCACTGACACAGACACATTTACAGACATAGATGGGTCGCAGATAAATACGGATTGGTTCACGTAAAGCCCGCAAAGCATGTATAATTTCAAAGAACAGAACCCCGCATTCTTCGGCACTTGAAGACTATAACTTGTTCTTTAAAAAAACACTTTTCTGTATTATAGAAATATAATGACAAATCTTCAGTGAACGTTAATTCTAAACTATATGGAAGGATATGTCAGAGCGATTCCAAGGAAAAATCAGCATTATTCCATGTAATAATGTTTAGCAGGATTCCTGTTTCCCCTTTAAAACTGTTGGTTTTAATGCTGAAAGCATGAAGATTGAAAATTAGCATAAAATAAAAGAAAAAAAGTTTTACCGGTATTTGCTGCATAAAAAGATATTTTAACTTGATTTATTATTTACTGTCCGTGAGACTATTGTTTCATGTGTAAAATGCAGCGGCAGTTAAAATATTATTATTGCCCTGATTTGTTTAATGTGTTATAATATAATAATTGCTGTATTTTGGAGTTAATATGGAAACAAATAAAGAAAAAAAAATATCATACAGGCAGAAAAATATCACTAAATGTCCTGTCTGTATGAATGAATTTTATAAGGAAGAGATGCTGACTGGCGGCGGAAGACTTATAGCTGGAAAGTTGTCACCGGAACTTAGAAGAATTTACGATAAAAATATTAAATTCGGTGTTGTTATTCCAATGGCTTATGTTTTAACTGTATGTCCCAGGTGTTTATATACCTCATTTCCGAAGGACTTTAACGATATTCTTGAAGCTGATCTCGAAAAAGTCAGAGGTTTATCGCAGGCAAGAGTAAACACGGTTAAAAAATTTTTTGGCGACCTCGATTTTGAAAATGACAGAAATCTTGAAATGGCAGCCGCTTCATACATGCTTGCAATAGATACATATTCAGTGCGGGACAAAAAATGCGCACCGACTTTTAAAAGAGCTGTATCCTCAATTAGAGCGGCTTGGTTATTCGGTGATCTATCCGTTAAACAGCCGGATAAACAATACTCAAAAATTTCATTATTTTTTTACACCAAGGCCTATGCTTTTTATGAACAAATAATTGAACTGCTGCAGAATGGTCTGGAACCTGTTGATGCTGCCGGAAACATGGGCCCTGATACTGATAAAAACTGGGGATATGACGGTATTCTTTATTTATACGCATATCTGACTACAAAAATAGGCGCAAGAGAACCGGATATCGCAAAAAAGATTCAGAATTACGAGAAAACAAAACGTTACTTAAGCAGGATTTTCGGCGCAGGGAAAGCTTCGAAATCCAAGCCAAGTCAGATTTTAGACATGACAAGAGATTTATACGATAAAATGAATGAACAGTTGGATAAATGGACACAAGAGGGAGCAGGCGAATAGCAGCCGTTATTCAGTATAACGGAAGTGACTTTGATGGATTTCAAATACAAAATCGCGGACGTACTGTACAGGGTGAGATTGAAAAAGCGCTGGAAATTCTTTTTGGAAGAAAAACGGCAGTTTACGGTTCCGGCCGTACTGATGCCGGGGTTCACGCACTTTATCAGGTAATTCATTTCAATATTTTTTCAGACATGAAGCTGAATTCGATTGCACGCAGTCTGAATGGTATTTTGCTGCGGGATGTTGCCGTCAAAGAACTTTATGACGTTGAGAATACTTTTCACTCAAGATTTAATGCAGTCGAGCGTGAATATACATACCTGATTTATAATAGCGAAAACAGATGTCCTTTCTTTGAAGGGCGTTCATACTGGGAGCAGTCACATATTGACATTGAATACTTTCGAAAAGCGTCCAGTTATATTCACGGCACGCATGATTTTACGTCTTTCTGTAAAAAAAAATCTTCTGATGTCAGCAATATCCGGACAATAAACAATATAGTGATCAGCCGGGAGGAAAATCTTATCAAGGTTGTTATTACAGGTACATCTTTTCTTCATAATATGATACGGATTATCATGGGAACGCTGATTAAAATGCATAGAAGCGGAGCTGATCCTTCGGAAATGATGAAAATTATTCAGAGTAAAGACAGGGAAGCGGCTGGTCCAACTCTTTCGGCGTGCGGTTTGTACTTAAGCAGGGTTAAATATTCTCCGGATTTGTCTGATAGACGGCAAATCTTGTGATTTTTTTCGTGTTTTTAAATATTGACAAAAAACCGACAATATGAAATTTAATACAAAAGCGGGAAGGTTAATGATGAAAAAGATATATTTTGTGATTTTAATTTTAATGATATTACTTCCTTCGGCAGATTTATTTGCCAGGAAAAAAAGTACCGATTATTTTTTCAGACCTCAGGTTGGAATATGGTTTGGACCTGTTACGCCGTTGTTTGAATTAGCGGACCAGGTTGACACGTCTCTTGGTGTCGGAGGATACTTTCGTTATAATACTTTTTTTCAGTCATTGAAAATAAGCATTGATTCTTCTTATCAAAGGCATGATTCTAAATCTACAAGCGAAGTAGCTATCGCACCGGTTTACGGTTCTTTAGTTTATTGGCTTCCTTTAAACTTTCCGATTAATTTTCAATTGAAAGCCGGTGCCGGCGGATGCTGGGTAAGTGTTTTGCCGGACAATAAAAGTCAATGGGATCCAATGTATACATTTGGTGCTGAAATGTCTTTTCCTGCCGGAAACAGATTTAATATTGGACTACGCCTTGACTATCATGTAGTATATGAAAAGTACATAGAAGGCGCGAAATATAATGGGAATTTTATGAATGTTGGTTTGACACTTTATTTAAATTTATAAATCATTTAGGAAGTAGTTATGAAAAAAGTACTAGCATTACTCATGATTTCT
>JBFZEW010000477.1:0-4418 GCA_041306665.1 Spirochaetota bacterium
CAAAGTAATGACCGCTGTCATATACTTCAGATGATTCATATACGAAATATTCTTTGTCATTAATCAAAATGATTTTTGGAAGAGTGTATGAATAACCCGCATAAGCAATATGGAGGTAAACTAAGTTAATAAAAAAGCCGCCCAAACTCTTACTTAATTGTGTATAATAATGCTTCTCTTTTTTTTCCCCTTCTTTGTTTTCGACGACACTGGATCGGTTTGATACGTTTAAATCACTAAAAGATACAAAAAAAGCTATGTCAACATCCTTATTGTTCGATAAACCAGCCATCAGTCCCCAATCTATTATACCACTTTTATATTTACTCGCCTCAAACGCATTTGTGTTTGTATTATACAGGTCAATATTGTAATCTTTTTCGCCATCATATCTATCAATTTCGAAAAGAAATTTATAAATTCCCCATCCATTTCCTGACCGGTAATTATTATACAATCCATTAAACGTTTGCATGACATTAACTGAGCTGTCAAAAGTCTCTATTATTTCTTTTACATCTTTCTTTTCATTTGCATAAAGATTAAAAGAAAAATAAAAAATGGGAATCAAAAAAAAACATAATAAATAACAATTTAGATTTCATATATTTTCCATAGTGATAAAATGTAAAATATTCTACTAAGTGTAATGTTTTGTGTCAAGAAAGTTGTGTTATATTTATTGTATGTGCTGGAAAAAACAATAATAATCCAAAAACCCAATAGGTTCTGTCAGAGAAATAGGTAAAAATTTGATTTAAAGCAATCCTTCAAATAGTTCTTTTTGGAATATATAATATTTCGAAACTGATTATGAGATAGTAAATTGTTCAAGGAAAAAACATGAAAGATAATAAATTCTTATTAAACTTGCAGGAAAAAGTAAGCAACATTATTATTACCACCAGCTTTGTGACAATGCTTTCTGGAATTGTTTTGTCTTTAATGTTTTTTGCATGAAACTAATGGGGCTATTCAGATCGCTCTCATCACTGGAACGTATTCCAGACATCCCCGAAGTATAGGCAAGACCTTTTTAAGGTTATGCTTTTATTTTTTGCATATTTGTGATCTGTCCTGTTTTTGGGCTTTTATATGTAAGAAAAAAGATATGTTGCAGCATTTATTTTATCAGTGCTTCCTCTATCCGGATTAATATGGATTTTTATATTGCTTAAAATAAACGGGTTCTTCTGGTTTTTTAAGCGCTAAATCGGTTAATACCATTCGGATTAATGAAACCGATATTGACAAAAACATCATTGTGATGTTAAACTGTCCGATAGAGTCATGATTCGGAGAAAATAAAATGCAGAACATTAAAATTATAAGTCCGCCGCTTCCGCATATTCCCTGGCAGGAAAAACCTTCTGATTGTAACAATCCAATGTGGCGGTATTCGCGGAATCCTGTAATTCCAAGAGATCTGCTGTTTGAATCGAACAGTATTTTTAATAGCGCAGTTGTACCTTTCAAAAACGGATTTGCCGGTGTTTTCCGCTGCGATGATACTTCACGCCGGATGAATATACATTGCGGTTTCAGCGGAGACGGTTTGACCTGGAAGATAGATTCCAAACCGATTGAATTTATTGATAAATCAGGAATTCTTCCGGAATCAGAATATAAATATGATCCGCGTGTCGTGTATATTGATGATAAATATTATGTTACTTGGTGCAATGGTTATCACGGTCCGTGCATCGGTGCAGGATGGACGAATGATTTTGAAAAATTCCATACACTTGAAAATTTCTTAATGCCCTATAACAGAAACGGTGTATTGTTTCCAAGGAAAATAAACGGCAATTATGCAATTCTGTCAAGACCAAGCGATACGGGTCATACTAAGTTCGGTGATGTTTTTTACAGTGAAAGTCCTGACATGACATACTGGGGGAAACACAGACATGTAATGGGAACCCGAAGTTCAGAGAGTGCATGGCAGAGTACCAAGATCGGAGCAGGTCCTGTTCCGATCGAGACGACGGAAGGATGGCTGCTGTTTTATCACGGGGTTCTCAATTCATGTAACGGCTTTGTTTACAGCATGGGAGCAGCAATTCTTGATGTTAATCAACCATGGAAAGTAAAATACAGGACGCGTCCGTATCTCCTGTCTCCGCAGAAATTGTATGAATGCGTTGGTGATGTTCCAAATGTTGTTTTCCCGTGCGCGGCGCTGACGGATAGCGAAACCGGAAGAATCGCGGTGTATTACGGCGCGGCAGATACTGTAACAGCTGTCGCGTTTACTGAAATCAACGGGTTGTTTGATTTCATAAAAAACAATTCATTATAATGTTTACAGAGTGTTCTTATTCGTGGAGAGAAAATGACAGATATAACTAATTTACGGAATTTATTTATTGATTACGCGGACTCATATATAAACGGAGAAAAGGAACATGATTTCAGCATTACGCTGAAAAAAGAACACAGCCTGCTTGTTTCTATCTACAGTGGAAACATTGCCGAACTTGAAAAAATCAGTTCAAATGAGGTAGTTTTTGCGGCAGCGGCAGGCTTGCTGCACGATATTGGACGTTTTGAACAATACAAGAAATACAGAACTTTTCATGACGCTGTATCAGTTGATCATGGAGATCTTGGAGCTGACATACTTTTAAATTCGCAATTCGCTTCGCATTTCAATTCTGAGGAATTATCGATTCTTGTTTATGCTGTAAAGAATCACAATAAAAAAGAATTTCCGAAAACAAATGATTATAAAGAATTGATTACACGAATCATACGCGATGCCGATAAACTTGATATCTTTCGAGTACTTACTGAAATGATGAATCCCGAAACCGGCGGAACGCTTACGCATCATCTTCCCGATGTTGAGGAATATTCCGATGACATTATTGAAGACATTCTCGAAGGAAAACAAGTCTGTTACACCCGACGGAAAACCCGAAATGATGTAAGACTCACAATGCTTAACTGGATTCAGGATCTTTCATTTGAATATTCATTCAGACATATTGTTGAAAAAAATTATGTTGAGACTGTCTGCTCATATTTGCCGAAGACTGAAAAAATACAAAAAGTAAAAAATCACATAAACAGTTTCATTGAAACTAAACTCTCAGAGAAATGAAGTTACTTTTTTGCTCTCGCGTTTTTCACTGCTGCGATAAATTTTTCCGCTGTTTCAGTAATCTGTTTATAATTTCCGGTTTTTGAACCGGCAGTCAGGTCACTTCCCGCGCCAATAGCGAATGCTCCATTTTTTATCCATGTCTCAGCATTATCTAAACTCACACCGCCGGTCGGCATGATTTCAGCGTTAGGAAGAGGGCCTTTTACAGCTTTGATGAATGAAGGGGAAAACTCGCTTCCAGGAAAAAGCTTGCATACATCGACGCCGCATTCCATCGCGCGGATGATTTCATTTACAGTCATTATGCCCGGAATATAAGGAATGCTGTAACGGTTGCATAGCGCGGCTGTATCGGTACTGAAGGCTGGACTTACAATATATCCGGCTCCGGCTAAAATTGCGATCCGCGCAGTCTCGCTGTCAAGGACTGTTCCCGCGCCGACTAAAAGATTTTGAGCCTGGAAATTTTGTTTAAGATGTTCGATTGCCTGTGTCGCTCCGGGAACTGTGTATGTTATTTCAATGGCATAAATTCCGCCGTCAAGACAGGCTTGCGTGATTTTTACAGCCTCATCGATGTTTTCACCGCGTATAACCGCTACAATACCGCATTCCTTTATTTTCAGAAGTATTTCATATTTTTTCATTGAGAATCTCCTTTTTCGCGGAAAATTTGAATTCATTGAAATATTACAATGAGACATAAAAAATGTCAAGCAACTCATTTTCTGAGCATAAATTTACAGCAAAAAAAATGAAATAATGATAAAAAATTCTTTTAAAATTAAGATTATATTATATGATTGTAAAAATTAAGAAAACTTTAAAAGTATTCTTAAACATACTTTTTCTTAAATGTAAATTTCGATATGCTATGCATTATGTTTGAATCATAATAATTGTTATTTACGTTTAATTGAACAACATTTTTTAAAGGCGCATGTAAGAAAAATTATATTACAGGATATTAACTATGATACCGGAAAAGATAAAAATAACAGAATCAGCTTTCGCGGCGGACGGGGGTTCAATTTTTTTATATGGAACAGATGAATTTGAAAACGCGGTTGAAGTTTTTCTTGACTGGTCAACAGAATCACAAAAAAACAAGAAAACTCAGCTTTACTTGAATGATGAGAAAATTAAAAAACGGTCTGAGGACGAAGAAGATCTTTTAAAAGTTCTTGAGGAAGAAGCAATTCTTGGGTCATCGGAAAAAGATTTAATTGAAAAAGTCATCATGAACGTAAAATCGGAAAATTATTAAAAAAAACGGTACAGAAGTCTGTACCGTTCATGCTCTTTTATA
>JBFZEW010000478.1:0-2543 GCA_041306665.1 Spirochaetota bacterium
GACAATCTCCCTTGCCCGCATTTCCCTTGCAAGTGAAAGTTCATTAATTGTATCTAATATATGCTGATCATAGTGATCAATGCCATAGCCGAGGAGATGCAGCTCTCCATTCGGATGATCTATGCTGAATTCAATTCCGGAAATTAGTTTTATTCCAGCTTCACCAGCATAAATACGCGATGTTTCAACGGCATCAACATTATCATGATCTGTAATTGAAATTATTTCAATTTTTTCTTTAACCGCTAAATCAATAATCTTTTTTTCAGAAAAAATACCATCAGATTTATTAGTGTGAACATGAAGATCAATTTTTTTATCCATATACGGGATTTTAACATAATATTTGTGTAAATCTATTATTTTTTTTTAATTTTAAAATATTATAGGCGCAAATACTGATTTTATCATCACTTGTGCCGACACGGGAACATAAAAACAGAAATAAAATTCATAGTAACAATTTTTAAATCTTTATTGACGGAAAAGTGATATAAATGTTGTATTATTATACAAAATTACTTTTCAGAGGTTAACATGTACATTGGACTTGATATTGGCGGAACAACCATTAAAGGAATATTGACCGATAAATCGGGAAAAATTTTAAAAACAGGGAAAATAAATACTGAAAAAACGGCTGAAACCATACTAAATTCAATAACAGAATTCTGTAATGACCTTGCAAATTCAAATAAAATAAAAATCTCAAAAATAGATGCGATCGGAATCGGAGTCGCGGGCGCAATTGATACAAAAAAAGGTAAAATCATAGTCAGCCCCAATATTCATGCATTGGACAATTACTCTCTTGCTTCTAAAATCAATCAGAAACTGAAGGTGCCTGTTTTCATTGAAAATGACGCAAATGTCGCATTGCTGGGCGAAGCCTGGCTTGGCAATGGTAGAAAATATCAAAACTGGATAATGCTTACGCTTGGAACAGGAGTCGGCGGAGGAGCGATTATTGACGGAAAAGTGCTCCGCGGAAGAGACGGCTTCGCGGCTGAATTCGGTCACATTACAATTTATCCTGATGGAAATCCCTGCGGATGCGGAAATAAAGGCTGCCTTGAAACATATGCTTCTGCGACTGCGCTTGTTAATTACGCGACAAAAGTTCTTCATAATAATAAAAACAGCAGTGCTTATAAAAAATCCGCCGTTGAAGGTATCTCTTCCAAATTTATTTATGATGAGGCAAAAAACGGCGATAAATTATGCAATGAAATAATAAAGGAAGTCGGTAAAAATTTAGGAATCGGCGTCGCGAATTTGATCAATATTTTTAATCCTGAAGCCGTAATATTCGCAGGCGGTCTTTCAAGAGCGATTGATCTTCTGCTTCCTGAAATTAAAAATGAAGTCGAAAAAAGAGCAATGAAAGGTTTAAAAGATAAAATTAAATATCACATTGTAAAACATGAAGATAAAGGACCCGCTCTTGGTGCAATAAAAAACGCAATAGATCAATTAGGATGATATCATTTTGATTTCCATTTTTAAAAAAAAGTTCAGAAAAAAACAACTGAAATGTTTCATATCAGTAGGTGCCGGCATTAATCAGCTTCCATTAATTATTGCCGGAAAAGAAGCCGGATTTCATGTAATTGGAATTGATCAGAGTACATCGAGTCCAGGACTGCAAATTTCTGACATTAAAATTCAGGAATCAATTTTCAACTATGAGGATATTTATAAGACTTTCGAAGAAATGCTCATTGATGGTAAAATTCATGCGGTATTAACCAGGTCGTACGGTGAAGCCATCAGAACGACGGCATTTCTCTGCGAAAAACTTTTTATTGATTATTTCCCTTACCTTCGGGTTGATGATTTCATTAACAAAAAAAGGATGAAGACAGTTTTTCAGCAGAATAACATTCCAACGCCATCGTTTAATACGTTTACACCGAAGAGCAAAAAAAATAATAATTTTCCGTGCATTGTAAAGCCGTTTTCTGGTCATGCGAAATTAAACGTAAAACTCATAAATAACGAAAAAGAATTCAAAGAATATATTAAACTTAATCCTGAAATTGATTCGCTTCTTATAGAAGAATATATCGCCGGAGATGAAATAATAGCATTGGGTCTTGTTTCCAGCGGAAAGTTTTCAATGTATTCTTTGTCTGACAAGGAGCACACTCCACCTCCGTATTTTGTTGACGTTAAACATGTAAGTCCTTCGAAGTTTCAGGACAGATGGGATGAAATTGAAGACATTGGCCAGAAAATCGCACAAGCTTTTGAAATCACGTCTTCTCCTTTACTATTTGAAATTCGCATAGATAAAAATGGAAAACTTTTTGTAATTGAAGCGGCGCCTGAATTTGGAGGCGAGCATATTGCGGATATCATGATTCCTGAAATGCTAAAAACGAATATCATGAAAAATGCAATTAAATCAATGGCAGACGCTAATTGTTCAGGAAATTTAAATGACGTCAAAAACGACAATCATACTCATTTTATAAAACTGACGAATTTACTTTTTTCAAGATTTAAAAATCCTTCAAAACACGTTGTAATTAAATACATTA
>JBFZEW010000479.1:0-4289 GCA_041306665.1 Spirochaetota bacterium
TAAAACAGGGGAAAATTAAAGTAACTGATTTGTTAAGGTATAACAATCTTTATTATCTTTCTTCTTTTGAATTGAAGGGTCTTGAAAAGCGTTATCATGACAAAATGAAAGTTGTTCTTGAAGAAGATAAAAAAATTCTGTTGATTACCGCTAAAATGAAAAAACTCGCTGAAGATTCTCCGAAATATCTTGAGCAGAAAGCAAAATTCGATGAATGCATGGCTGAAATAAAAAACCATCTTAAAAAAATGGAAATCAATGAGCTTGAAATTTCGAAACTAGCGCAGAAGATTCAGTCAATGGTTTCAAGAGTTGAAGATACAGAGAAGTTTTTCAGAACAATTGAAAAGACTTTCAATAAAGACATCAAAGAGTTGAAACATTTCGCCCGTAAAATTGAAAAAGGCGAGGGGATCAAGGAAATTCTCAAAGCGCTTGGTTTGACCAAGAAAGACCAGGTTCTTGAGCTTGTTAAGGATATTCGAAACAATGAAAGAAAAATCAGACGTATTGAACAGGAAGCAGGCGCTTCAGCCGATGACATTATGCGCTGGGGAAAACAGATAAATCTTGGGCAAAGAAAAATCTCTGTCGCTAAAAAGCAGCTAATCAACGCGAATCTTCGGCTTGTAGTTTCCATTGCTAAAAAATACGCCAACCGCGGAATGCACTTTTTTGATTTAATTCAGGAAGGCAACATCGGCTTAATTAAAGCTGTAGATAAGTTTGAATACCGTAAAGGCTACAAATTTTCCACTTACGCGACATGGTGGATACGTCAGGCGATTACGAGAGCAATTTCTGACCAGGCAAGAACAATCCGCGTGCCGGTTCACATGATTGAGCAGATTAATAAAGTTACGCGTGAAACAAGGTTGTTTCAGCAGGAATTCGGACGTGAACCGTCTCCTGAAGAGCTGGCAGACCGTTTAGGTTGGCCTGTTGCGAAAGTTAAGGGAGTTAAAAATGTTGCGCGCGAGCCGATTTCTCTTGAAACGCCTGTAGGTGAAGAAGAAGATTCACTTCTCGGCGATTTTATCGAAGACAAAGACATAGATTCTCCCGCTAATGCGGCTGCATATAATCTGCTTGCTGAACAGATAAATTCAGTATTAAGTACACTTCCTGCCCGTGAGCAGAAAGTAATACGAATGCGTTTCGGTCTTGATGACGGTTACGCGCATACACTAGAGGAAGTCGGTTACGTATTTAAAGTGACTCGCGAGCGTATCCGTCAGATAGAAGCGAAAGCACTTCGAAGACTGCGACATCCGACAAGAGCAAGAAAATTGAAAGATTATCTTGACTATTCATGATGAATAATTGAAGCTGAATCATGGCAAAATTTAACATTGATAATCAAAGAATAGCTGTAATCGGAGCCGGTGTGTTTGGAACCGCATTGGCAAAGATTTTAGCTGAAAATAATTCTGAAAATTTAATTGATTTATGGTCATTTGAAAAATCAGTTTCGGTTCAGATAAACTCTTCGCATATTAATGCAAAATATCTTCCTGAAGTTATACTTCCGGTAAATATCAGCAGCACTTCTTCGCTTAAAAGTGCTGTTGAATTTGCAGATGTACTTTTTCTTACAACTCCGGCAAAATTCGCAGCTGAAATAATGGAATCGGTCAAAGAGTTAATTAAGCCGAATTCAATTTTAATAATCTGCACAAAGGGGCTTACTGTATATAAAAATGAGTTTTGTCCTGTTTATCTCGCTGCAGAAAAAATATTTCCCAATGAAATAAACATCTCGGTGGCTTCAGGTCCTTCTCATGTCGATGAACTGCTTCTGCATAAGCATACAGTATGGATTTACGCTTCGAAAACTGCGGATGCAACTTTTGAAAAAGTTGATCGTATCATTTCGAATGAATTTATAAATTTAAAAATATCTAAAGATCCTCTTGGAGCCGAGCTTGGCGGAATATTGAAAAATGTTGCCGCGATTCTTTTTGGAATTATCATGAAAATGCCTGGCGCGGGTCATAATCTTTCAGGTGTACTCTTCGCGGAATGCGTTAAGGAAATGCATGAAATTTTTACTTTTTACGGCGTTGGAACAGATGAATTGATTTCTGAAAGCGGTATCGGCGACGTTGCTGCTACTTGTTTCAGCGAACAAAGCCGTAACAGAAAATTCGGAGAGCAGGTGTTTCAGCGATTAAATTCTGTATTTAAAAGAAAATTTTTCATTTACCGTTTATTCAGAATAGTGTTTCCGCGGAAATTTCAGGAGCCAAAACTGACAGTTAAATTCCTGGCAGAAGGCGCTTTTACGATCAAACCGCTGATAAAAATTGCGAATGTAAATGGTTTGAAAATTCCTCTTTTCCGGGCGCTGTTCGATGTTCTGGCGGCAAAAAAACCAATAGATTACCTTCTTGAAATAACAAAAAATCCCGAACTATATCATAATAGATCTGCAAAACGTACAACGGCTGAAAATCAAAAAGTCAAACGTAATTTTTTTCTAAGATTGCTGAATTCAATCTTTAATTTTATTTTCAAAAAAGAAGAATAAATACTTTGCTTTCAGCATCTTGTTTTTAAATCGGATTTAATTTTCGTGTTGCATAAACTGAGAATGTCAAAAAAATCATTTTTTTCGAAAACATATTGCGCGTGATAAGTATATGGAATGGGAATATTTTTACAGTGGAAAAATATTTTCGGTACTGGTATTTCTGCTTTCAAGTTGCTGTTTTTTTCTTTTCTTTCGAAAATCACGTAATCCCTGTCGGAAAGCCGTGATATTTTAGCACCCGGAAAATCATTTTCCATTATTTCGATAAGTTTAGCGTCGAGTTCATAAACGAAGTCATCTCCCATGTGACCGAAAATGTACATCAGTTCAGGAAAAGAATAAATGTAGCATAGAAGCACGTAATCTTCATTACAGTTTAAGTCAATATATTTCATGATGTTTTCATGAATTGTGAACAAGTCGTCCGTTGATTTATTTTCCTGCGGCAGAATCAATTTGAGTTTGTTGAAAAGATCTTTGAATTTGTCTCTGCTGAAATAAGTTGAACTGCTTTGAGACACTAAAACAAGGTCTTCACCGTTGTGAGAGAACTTGATGGCATAGTAATTATTGGAATCGAATTCTATTAAATTTACAGAGTTGTATTTCATGTCTGCGGAATTGCTGATAACTTTGGATATTTTAGCTGCAATTGAGGAACTGCCAGCATAGTTAAGCTTTAAAATTCTGGAATCAAAAACCATGAAAATGCCGGTAAAAACTGAGAAATTTGAAACATTATGCTGATAGCAGATTGATTTTAAAATGTCTGTGTCGCCGGTATTAAGCATTTTTGAGCGTAAATTTTCATAATCAAAGGAAAGATTGTTAAAAGTTTTTATGGCATCATTCAATTCAATTGTCGATGAGGTAAAATTCTCAAGCAGTGATTTGACTTCTTTAATGAGCGCGTTTTCATTGAATCTTGCTTTCATTTTGATTTCCGGTCTGTTCAGTTATTTTTTTGTAAAGACTATAAAGTCTGAAGGAACCTGTAAATATATTTATTTTTTCCTGTGAAATATTTTTCACAATGCCGGAAATGTCATTTTCAGTATTCCTGAAAATGACGCACACCCCGTCATCATCGGGAACGAATGATCTTTCATCGTTTAAAACAATATAATTAATCACGCAGTTGAAGTTATTTTTTATGCAGCTGATGATGTCTTGCGGATGTTTGTCTTTCATTATTGTGATGAAAAACTGGTATTCGCTGTTTTTAAAATATAGTTTCAGATTATTAACCAGTTCGGTGATTGAATGCATGTTGTGAGCCGCGTCAAACATGATGGCAGGTGTAAGCGATCCTGTTTCGAATCTGCCTCTGAATGTGAAATTCTCGACACTTTTCCGCATTTTCCGCAAATCCATGTCATAATGCATTTCTGACAGCATATCGATCGCGCTGAGCGCAATGGCAGTATTTTTGACTCTGTTTTGGGCTACAAATTTCAGTTCAATATTTTCCACTGAAATATTTTTGCCTTTAAAATTAAATTTAAAGCCTGTTCCAGTAAATCTCATGAAATTGATATTTTCCGAAGATAAAATTAATTCAGAATTGTTTATAAACGCGCTGTTTTTTAAAATGCTCAAAATTTTATCATCTTCGTTCGAAGTGATTACCGGCACGTTGGGTTTAATAATACCTGCTTTTTCAAGAGTAATTTCTTCAATGGAATTACCTAGAATTTTTTCATGATCAAACGAAATGTCGGTTATTATGGAAATAACCGGCGAAACAATATTTGTA
>JBFZEW010000480.1:0-6399 GCA_041306665.1 Spirochaetota bacterium
AGAATAGAGAAACAGATAATTTCATTAGAACCCAGGAAATATTCACAAAAAAATGTTCAATTCCCGTGCCTGCTGACAGAATTGATGAATTCAAAAAAATTTCAAATAATGGTATCGTCGCGCTGGTTTATCCTATTCCTGAATTAATACCTGACGCCGAAAATTTCGGTTTTGTTAATAGATTTACGGACATGGACGGTACAATTCGAAGAGTCCAGTTAATAGAAGTTTTTGAGAATAGAATTTACTTTAATTTAGCAATGATAATGCTGATTCAAAACCTAAATATTCCAATCAGCAGCATTGAAGTTTATCCAGGAAAACATATTATTTTAAAAAATGCATTTAATCCAGTCAGCAATAAAATCAAAGATATCAAAATTCCTATTGATATGGAAGGAATGATGCACGTAAACTGGGCAGGTCCCGGTCCAAGAGAAAAATCTTTTCACTTGATTCCATTTTACGCGCTGATAGATTATCCGATTTTCGCGGATCAGGTTTATGAATTTTTCGACAATGCCGGCTGGGCTGAAGGTATCGCAAAACGGGTTGAACTGTCGACACAGATAGCTGAATACAATGATAAATTCAATAAAGAAAAATCCGCGGCAGAAAAAAGTAAACTTCAAGCGGAACTTAAAAAGCTTAAATTTGAGATGACCAAAATTAAACTGGGTTATCAAAAAATTCTGAATGACCAGCTTCAGGAAATGAAAACTTCCCTTGAAAACAATCCGGAAGATTTAACTTTATCCGATAAAATTAAATCGCAAGAAGAACAGATTAAAACCGCTGATCTTGTCATAAGAACTGAAGATCTTGAAGATAAAATAACTATTATCGGATTAACGGCCACAGGATCTCATGATATATCATCAATACCAATTTATAATGAATATCCGGGAGTCGGCACATATTTAAATACGATCAATACAATTATTCAGGAAAAATTCATAACCCGCGTTCCGATTGTCTTGTCCTGGCTGATAATAATTTTAATATGCTTTTTAACCGGATTTGTTCTGCACAGGCAATCCGCTCGAAAATCCCTTTTTACCGGAGTAACATTTTTTATTTTACTAAACGCGGTTGCTTTACTTCTTTTTATGTATTTAAATGTTTGGATTAATCAGCTTGGAATAAACCTCGCGTTTCTTTTACCTGGAATTCTGATCATCGGGTCTAAACTTCTTAACGAGGAAAGTCAGAGAAAGTACATAAAAGGCGCTTTTTCACAATTTCTTTCAGCTGAATACATTAATGAAATTATTCAAAATCCTGACCTTCTGAAACTCGGAGGTGAAAACCGTCAGATTACGACTTTCTTTTCCGATGTCGCCGGTTTCAGCACGCTTTCCGAAGGACTTACGCCGACAGAACTTGTAAGAAGACTGAATGAGTATCTGTCTGAAATGACTGACATCATCATGTCGCATGGAGGTTACGTTGATAAATATGAAGGCGACGCGATTATGGCGTTTTACGGCGCGCCGATTCCTCATCCAGACCATGAACTGCGCGCGTGTCTCGCGGCAATCGACATGAAGAAAAAGCTGCGTGATCTGCAGGATAAATGGATAAATGACAAAGAGCAGCCGCTGTATGTACGAATGGGAATGAATACCGGAGATGCTGTCATCGGCAACATGGGTTCGGAAAACAAAAAAAATTACACCGCGATGGGAGACTCCGTAAATCTTGCTTCACGTCTGGAAGGAGCAAATAAATTTTATTCAACCAAAGCAATGATCAGCGGTTACACATATAAAGCTGTAGCGGATAAAATAGAAGCCCGAAAGCTGGATGTGATCCGTGTTATAGGTAAAACAGAGCCTACCGAAATTTATGAGCTGCTTGGCGTTAAAGGAACTTTGCCGCAGAAAATGTATGACTGCCTTGAGCAATATGAAAAAGGTCTGGAAATGTTCAATGAACGTCAATGGAAAAAGGCGCATAAATTTTTTAATTCAGCATTAAAGATTATTCCGGATGACGGTCCTTCAATAAAATATATTGAGCGCTGCGAAGAATACATGAAAAGACCTCCTTCGAAAAAATGGGACGGTGTTTATTCGCTAAAATCAAAATAAGAAACTGCGAAGCGAATAGAAGCACTTAAAAACGGCGGATTATGAATTTTAAAAAACTGCTTCTCATCCGTTTTTAAAGCAGAATGGTACTGCCATATAAATATGATATACACGATGTTTGACCATTTTTTATCAGCAATTGCTGATAAAAAAAAATCCGCGCAATCATTTGTCATCTCTTTGAGTTTAACATTGACGCTTTTCATGAATCATTTTTGAGAAATAAAAAAATAGTTTACTAAATTGGAAAACTATTGTTATATTATTAAATGATGAAAAAAAATGAAACAATAATATCACTTTTAAAAAAACAACATGTTAAAGGAATTTTCATAGGCTATGTTATACGGCTGTTTATTCTCCTGATTTTTTATATCTCAATTCTATTAAGTTTCAATTCATTTACAGAGTTAATCATTGAAAGTCCCGCATTACTGGCCGCGATCATATTTTCGGCCTATGCAGTTTTTAAAATTAAAAAAACCGGCAGCGCGTTCTTTTTTGGAAAAGCCGGCATGATAATAGACATTTTGCTGATGTTTTTCGCTGCATTCTCATGGTATTACACGCTCAGCTCTCCAGCTCCGGAACGGGCGTATATTACAAAAAATTTGATAACTTTCATATGTATGTTTTTGATATTAATTAATGGACTTTCACTTAATAAAAAATACCCCATAGTTGCCGGCGCGGCATCAGTGCTGCTGCATATATCAATACTGACTTTTGCGGCAATGGACTCAACAACAAAATTCAGCAATTCACTGCTTGACATCATCAAACCTGACACTGTTATTCTCATGATGTTTATGTATAGAAC
The DNA here is from genome assembly GCA_041306665.1 of Spirochaetota bacterium. Lineage (GTDB taxonomy): Bacteria > Spirochaetota > UBA4802 > UBA4802 > JAFGJZ01 > JAFGJZ01. The sequence continues at coordinate 2,914 of JBFZEW010000480.1, forward strand.
AATCGGAATTATTGCATTTACGTTTTTAGTTGCATATATGACAGATATCTACGTGAAAACAGTTTATTTGGGAGCTGAACTCGAAAATAAAAACACGCAAATTGGAAAATATTTTCCTCCGGCAATCTCTCATAAATTGACAAAAAAATCTGACAGTTTTTTTCAGCCGGGCGGACAATCGAAAGAGGCAACGATTCTTTTTGCTGATATCCGCGACTTGTCTGCAATGAATGAAACATATAAATCTGAAGATTTATTTTATATACATACTCAATATCATAACATATTCATTGAAACAATATTTAAAAATAACGGTTCAATTATTAAATTCACAGGAGATGGAATAATGGCGGCATTCGGAATTCCAGATTCCTCTGAAAACGACATTTTCAACGCAGTTCAATGCGGATGGGAAGCTCTTATCCGCATTGATGACCTGAATGAATCACTTTATCATAAAAAACTTATTCCTATCAAAGTCGGAATTGGCATACACTTCGGTCCAGTCACAGCTGGAAACATTGGAACGGCTGAAAGACTGGAATACGCGGTAATCGGCGACACTGTAAATATTACAAACCGGATTGAATCAGCGGCAAAACTCACAGGGAAAAATTTTCTGGTATCGCGGATTATTTATAATTCAGTACAAAATTCATTCAATTGCGAGCATGCCGGTAAAATTGCGGTGAAAGGCCAAAAAGAGCCGATTGATTTATATAACATAATTGGAGAAAAAAAATAACTGATGATAATTAAATATTCTACGAAAATTCTTGTGACTATATTGATTTTAATTTTTTTCAATTCAATACTCTATGCTGAAGAAAAAGTAAGAATTTCAGTGCTTCGGCTTGAAACAGACAATGTTCCTGCGACAATCGTAACGCAAGTGACCGAAATTGTTACTTCAAGTTTCATGGAATATGAATTGCTGGAAATAATTGAAAGGGAGAAACTTCAAAAAATAATGGAGCAGCAGGAAATAAACATGACATCTTATTCCGAGACAGAAAAGAATGTCAGCGCAGCAAAAATTGCAAAAGTCGATAAAATTATCACCGGGAATATCAATCAAATAACGGATAATTATTATCTAAACCTTTCAATGATCGATGTCGCAACAGGGAAAATTGAACAGACATCCAATACATCATTCAAAGAAATTCATTCATCTTCAGATGACATCAAAATTGCAGTCGACCGGCTTGAAAACAAAATATCCGGCGTAACTTTCAGGCAGACAACAAACCAAAAAATAAAAGTTACCCGCAAAGAAACTGGCGACATAAATTTTAAATTCGACGCGTCAATGTACTTTTTCTCGTTCGCGGGCGTCAATTTAGTTTATGACATAAACAATACTGAAAATATTATGGATGACTGGAAAATCGGATGGCACGTTTTAGACATGGCATTCGGAAAACGATACGCGCTTTTTGGTTCATCAGTTTATAAAGATTTTGGAGATGATGAAACATTTCTTCCGCTTACAATCAGAATTCCATTATTAATATATCCCACTGAAACATTCCGGGAAAATAACTCAACCTACGAAGCGACACCGGCCGGACTTTATCTGGAAGGAAATTATGCGTGGCTTAACACGGATAAATATGACCGCTTCTGCGATTTAAAACTTATTTATGATAACGGATCGTTTTTTAATTTCTTCGGTTCAATAATCTTCCGGGAAGATTTCAGCACCGAAAATATGTATATTTATGCAGGAGTTTCATTCTATCTGGGAACCTACGGAATGTCCTTTTAAAAACCTAATTACCACGGATAAATGCGAAATAGCACAAAGTAAAAAGCGACTGACAAGCCTTCGGCATTGACAATGCCGCCTTAAATATTTTTAAAAAAATCTTCAAAATTATTGACAAATTATATAACCTCAGTATATTATATGAATAAATGCTCATATATTCATACATGGAAAAGCTATGAAGTCACAAATTTGCGAAAAAGAATGCGTCCATCCTGATAAAATCAGCAAAGTCATGGAAAAACTTCTACAGGATGAAGAGTTATTCATATTAGCTGAATTTTTTAAAGTTTTCGGAGATTCAACAAGAATTAAAATATTACAGGCGCTCGCGGTAGAAGACATGTGCGTGTGCGATTTAACAGTATTGATAAATTCAACACAGAGCGCTGTATCTCACCAGTTAAGGATTCTGAGAAATACGAAACTTGTTAAGTACAAAAAAGTCGGCAGAACAGTTTATTATTCACTGAATGATGAACACATACGATTGATATTAAAAACAGGGATTGAACATATTAGAGAGAAGGTAAAATAACATGATTATATTCTTCAAGGAAGTATACACTTTTTACATAAATATTGCCCCTTATATGATGTTAGGATTGATCTTCGTCGGACTGCTGAATTTATATGTTTCGAAAGAGTTCATTGTTCATCACATTGGAAGTAATAGTATATTATCTGCAGTTAAAGCATCAATACTGGGCGTACCGCTTCCGCTGTGCTCATGCGGAGTGATACCAACAGCCGCACATCTTTCAAGAAACGGCGCGAGCAATGGAGCGGTGGTGTCTTTCTTAATATCAACACCGCAGACAGGAATTGACTCGATTATCGCGACCTATGGCATGATGGGGCCAATATTCGCGATATTTAGACCATTTGCAGCATTTATAAGCGGCATAACAGGCGGAATAATAGCTAACTTTTTAAATGATAAAACATCATTTTCATTTCCTAAAAAAGATGAACATCCAACCTGTCAAAATGATTCATGCTCAGGAGAAGACCATAAACACAAATCAAAAGTAAAAATTTTTTATGATTATGCGTTTAAGGAATTTCTTGATGACATTTCCATACAAATGCTAATAGGAATAATTATCGCAGCTTTGATTTCATTCTTTATACCTGAAGATTTTTTTATTAGACATAACATTGGAGTCGGGTTCACTGGAATGCTGCTAATGATTGCGATCGGTTTGCCGATGTATATATGCGCAACTTCATCAATACCAATCGCTCTCGCGCTGATGAGTAAAGGAATTTCGCCTGGAGCTGCTTTTGTTTTTCTGTCAGTTGGACCTCTGACAAATGCAGCGTCAATTACCATATTATTGAAATTACTGAAGAAAAAGATTCTTATAATTTATCTGTTATCAGGAACCATATCAGCGGTTATATTTGGAATGCTGCTTGATTTTATTTTCAGCTATTTTCAAATGACAATACCATCCCCGGCTGTGATGCAGACAGATAATTCATCTATCTTAAATGTAATATATTATACCGGAACGATAATATTTACAGTTTTTTTAATGTTTTCTATTTATAGAAATCTCAAATCTAAACTAAAAGGATGGGACCATGAAAAAAAATGAGAAAACTTATAAAATTTCAGGTATGACTTGTAACCATTGTGTTCAGCATGTTACTGACTCTATTAAGACTGTTAAAGGTGTAATTGATGTGAAAGTTGATTTGAAAAATTC
>JBFZEW010000481.1:0-9883 GCA_041306665.1 Spirochaetota bacterium
GGGATTATATTTGAGGGGGAATGCCATGAAAATATTATAGAGGGCCGGGGCACAATGTATTATCCGTCCAATGAAAAGTATACAGGTGAATGGAAAGATAATATGAAGAACGGTGAGGGTATTTATTACTATTCTGATGGAAGTATTTTTTTCGGAAAATGGGAAAATGACATGCCTGTAAGGGAATGAAATATGTCCAGCAAATTCATTTCTTATTACTGATTTTTTTCAGTAATTTTTCCGCCTCAGCATTACCTGAATTTTCCGATTTTTTTAGCCACATGATTGATTTTTCGATATCCTTTTTTGTTCCTGATCCGTAAAGATACATTTTCCCTACTTCCAGTTGCAGTAGTGACAGATTACCATTTTCAAAATCCCATGGAATTGTTGTCCAGTAACCTTTAGGTGGAGTTATAAGTTTTTTAAATATTTTTTCTGTCAGCACTTTTTCTGTTTCTGAGTCATTTGATAGGGCGAGCCAGAACAATCTGCCGTGCATGTAACTTTTTCCGAATTCTTCCCACGAATTGAAGTTTTTCTTTATTACCGGAATGACAGAAAGTATTTTTGTCCATGCATCAGCATTATTGATATAACCGCACTGGTATCCCCATCTGCAAACTGCAACGTATCTTCCGAGATCATATGCTAAAATTGTGTTCTCATCAGGTGCAAAGTTTAGAGATTTAATGAATTTTAAACCATTAAACTCTCTTTCCGATAGCATGTATTTTTCTATAATTTCATCAATAGTAGAATCAGGATTAGCCCTAAAATAGTTGAGATATTCATTAAATTCTGCATTCTGTCCTTTTGTCAGTAACCATTCAAGACTGTGTAAAAGATTGTTGCGATTTTTTATGTTCCAATAATTAACAAGCATGTTTTTATACACCGTTATATTAAAATTGGATAACTTTTCAACTTCAAGTGTAGAATGTGAAGCCCGATTCATTTCATCGATAATGCCGGGTAAGGCACATGCCCATGCATTTATTTCCGATAATTCTACCGGTAAAGGGTTCTCAATTATACTGAGAATATTTTCTGCCGAAATTGATATTGTGGAAAATAAAATTATTAAAAAAATATTTAGCTTTTTCAATTGAAGAAACCCCTGTCAGTTGTTGTTATATGTAAGTATTTATTGAATTTTATAGTATGTAAAGAAAAAAATCAAATCTTGACATTATTATGCATTGCGGTAAACTTATCCTCATGAGTGTAATTCCTGCAACAATAGAAGAATTCAGGCAAACCGGCTGGAAACAGGCTGATGTGATTATTGTAACCGGTGACGCGTTTGTGGATCATCCCGCGTTTGGAGCTGCTGTTATAGCGCGCGTGCTTGAAAAACGCGGATTCAAGGTTGCTGTTATTGATCAGCCCGATGTAAATAATCCGCTGTCGGTTGCGCTTTACGGAAAACCCAGATTGTTTTTCGGAGTAACTTCAGGCAATGTTGATTCCATGCTTACGCGTTATACAGCATTTAAAAAAATAAGAAACGATGATCCTTTTTCGCCGGACAACGTGCCGCGAAATAGATGCGACAGGGCTGTAATCCGATACTGTAATTTGATCCGGCAGAATTTCAAAGATACATATGTGGTGATCGGCGGAATTGAAGCTTCAATGCGCAGATTTTTTCACTATGATTACTGGAGCAACAATGTGCGCCGTTCAATTCTGCTGGACAGCAAGGCTGACATTCTCGTTTACGGAATGGGTGAGAACGCGATTACGTCAATCGCGGATGAACTGAATGAACACAGAAGACCTTCTTCCGTGAACGGAACTGTTGAGATAATGAGTGAAATTGACTACGCTTCCAATGCCATTTTACTTGATGAAGAAAAAAAATGCATTGATGACAAAAAAATTTTTTCCGAAAATTTTAAAAAAATTTATCTTAACGGCGATGCGATAATAATTCAGCCTGCCGATAAACGTTTTCTTGTTCAGTATCCCGCTGATGTTCTTTCGCAGGAGCAGATTGACGCTGTGTATGAACTTCCGTTTGAAAGACTTCCTCATTCGAAATATGACGGTAAAAAAATTCCCGCGTTTGAAATGATAAAATTTTCAATAAATTCGCACCGAGGCTGCGCATCAGGATGCGCATTCTGTTCCATATACCTGCATCAGGGAAGAAAAATTATCAGCCGCTCGGAAAATTCCGTTCTGAAAGAAGCTGAAAAAATCGCGCGGAAAAGTTACTTCACCGGACACATTACTGATGTAGGCGGACCTTCAGCCAATATGTTTGGAACAGTCTGCATAAATCCAAAGCGGTGCGTCCGCGCAAGCTGTTTGTATCCTGACCGCTGTGTTTATCTTAAAACCGATCAAAAACGATGGATTTCGCTTCTTGGAAAGGTGAAAAGTCTGAATAAAATAAAACATGTGACGGTGGGTTCGGGAGTGCGTTACGATTTATTCATGCGCGATAATCCTGAACTGCTTGAAGATCTGATCGATTACATCAGCGGGCAGATGAAGATCGCGCCGGAACACACATCTGAAATTGTACTCGCGGCAATGCGGAAAAAACCTCTCTATAAGCTTGAAAATTTTGTTAGGAATTTTAATGATACTGTGAAGCGCAAAGGAAAGAAGTATTATATAATTCCATATTTAATGTCGAATCATCCGGGAAGCGATGCTAAAGCAATGCGGGCGATGAAAGCAGATACTGAGAAAATTTTTAAATTTCAGCCCGATCAGGTGCAGTCATTCATTCCATTGCCAATGACGCTGTCATCGGCAATGTATTACACCGGGGAAGATCCTTTTACCGGCGAAAAATTATTCGTTGAAAAAGATACTGATAGAAAACGAAAGCAGCATATGCTATTTTTTAATAAACAATGAAGAGGTATTATGGAAAGTGTACTTGATAAATTTATGCGCTACGCGAAAATTGATACAGCATCGGACGATAAAAGTGAATCCGTGCCTTCTACAAAGAAACAGTTTCATCTCGCGAATATGCTAAAAATTGAAATGGAAAAGCTCGGCTTAGAGAATGTCGAACTCGATGATAAATGTTATCTTTACGGAATGCTTCCCGCTAACGTCAATTTCAACGTTCCCGTAATCGGATTTATTGCTCACATGGATACAAGCCCTGATTTTTCCGCAGAAAAAGTTGATCCGCAGATCATAAGAAACTTTGACGGCAATGACATCATTCTGAATAAATCGGAAAATATTATAATGAAAGTTCAGGACTTTCCCGAATTGAGTTTATATTCCGGTGATACTATTATTACTACTGACGGAAATTCACTTCTCGGTGCCGATGATAAAGCGGGTATTGCGGAAATACTCGCGGCGTTAGAGCAGCTTGCAGAACACCCTGAAATCAAACATGGCAAAATAAAAATTTGCTTCACTCCAGATGAGGAAATCGGACGAGGCGCTGATCATTTTAATGTGAAGAAATTCGCCGCTGACTTCGCATATACAATTGATGGCGGCAGGCTTGGAGAGCTTGAGTTTGAAAATTTCAATGCTGCGAAAGCGACGGTAAAGTTTTCCGGAAGAAATGTTCATCCCGGCGAAGCGAAAAACAAGATGATTAACGCGGCAGAGTTTGCCATGAAATTTAACAGCATGCTTCCTGCAAATGAAAAACCTGAGTTTACTTCCGGCTATGAAGGATTTTATCATCTAACTTCATTTACCGGCAGTGTTGAACAGGCTGAAATTAAATATATAATACGCGATCATGACATGAAAAAATTTTCGGGAAAAAAAGAAAGAGTGAATCGTATTTGTGATTTTATTAACAAAGATGCGGGATTTGAAATCGCGTCCGCGGAAATTCAGGATCAGTATTATAACATGCGCGAAAAAATAGAACCGGTCTATCATATAATAGAAGTTGCTGAAAAAGCGATGAAAGACTGCGGAGTTGTTCCAATCATTAAACCCATCCGCGGCGGAACTGACGGTTCGCGTTTATCGTACATGGGTTTGCCTTGCCCGAATATTTTTACTGGCGGACATAATTATCACGGAAGGTTTGAGTATGTAGTTCTTGAGTCCATGCAGAAAGCCGTTGAAGTTATTGTTAAAATATGCGAGTTGATTGCGAAAGAAAATTCAGAAATTTAATGCATAAGTTTTCATTAGAACTTTTATTTATCAGTACAGGGGAATTGTATGAAACAGCCGATTTACAAAACACTTGAGATCTATTATTTTTCCGGAACAGGAAACGCTGAAAACTGCGCGAAATGGATCGCAGAAGTTGCAGGTAACGCGGGTATTAAAACCAATATTAACAATATTGTTAAAGCGGATGTTCAGAAAATTTCAAAATTGCCGAAAGGATGTCTCGCCGTCTTCTGCGCTCCAACGCATGGATTCAACTTTCCGGTAGTAATGCGGAAATTCATAGCGCGATTTCCGAAATCTCTCGGAGCCGATGCAATTGTTTTGAATACAAGGGCGGGAACAAGAATATTTAAAATTGTTTTCCCAGGCTTAAGCGGAATTGCTTTATATAGCGCTTCATTAACATTATTTTTGAAAGGATACGGCATCAGAGGGCTCATGCCTGTAGATCTTCCATCTAACTGGATTAGTCTCCATCCAGCTCTCAGGAAAAAGAGTATTGACATTATATTCAATAAGCAGAAGAAAAAAATTTTCAGATTTGCGGAAAAAATAATTTCAGGGAAAAGATCATATATCGCTTTATTCGATGTTATACAAGACATTGCGATTTCTCCTGTCGCGCTGCTCTACAATTATATTGGCCGTTTCGTAATAGCAAAATCTTTTTTCGCGACGCGCGACTGTACAAACTGCATGTTGTGTCTGAAACAATGTCCTGTCAACGCGATCAAAGAATTGGACGGCAGAATGTATTGGTCATTTAAATGCGAGAGCTGTATGAAATGCATGAACATTTGCCCGGTTAAAGCGATAGAAACAGGGCATGGATTCATTGCGTTAGCCGCGGTTGTTTCATATTTTATGGCTGCAATGGTCATAAAATTATTATCACAATTGTTTCCGTTTTATGAAATATACGTGGATAATTTATGGTCATTATTCGCCATTTGGACTCTCATTATGTTACCGGTGTTATGGCTGTCTTATGGAGCTGTTCATTATTTAATGCGTTTCAAGTTTATTGAAAGATTGAACGCGTATGCGTCGTTGACGCATCTGAAATTCTGGGGAAGGTACAATGCTCCAAAGATGGATTAAAAAATTTTTTTCAGAGACGCGTTTATCTCTTCTTTGCTTCGGCATTTCATAAGCAATGCTTGATTATTGTCAAGTCGCATGGTTGTAACTATTTTCGATAAGATTTCAATGTGAAGATCATTTGATGTAAATGGTGAAAAAAGGAAAAATAAAAAATGAACTGGTTTACCGTCCGGGGAATTCCATTCTATTCCTTGGTTTGAAAAAACAAAAAATATTATCGGGTCACTGATTGATTTCAACCGCATGTGAGGAATTGCAATTCGTTCTCCGACTGCTGTCGAAAAATCTTTTTCTCGCGCAATGATTTCTTTTTCAATAATTTCTGCATTCGCGTTTTTAATTTTTGATGCGATATCGATGGCGATGGTTTTGAGCGGATTTGAAGTTTTATCCGGCGGAAGAATTATTATACCGGTTTCAGAATTTATATATTCCAGAATAGATATTTTTTTGCGTTTATTAAGAGCGTTGCGCATCCATGGACCCATTGTTATTGAAGATATTACTGCGCTAAATACAATTGCAATGAAAATTGTAGAAGTTATAAGACCTGTTTCAAAAGCGAGAAGAGCAATAACAATTTCCATCATTCCGCCCGGCGTATGAGCTATTGAAATGAGGTGTCTGTTTATTTTTGGAACCTTTGAAATGTATACTCCAATCCATGCTCCGGTATATCTTCCGAAAATTCCAATGAATGTAATTATTGCAACCGGTAGAATGTCAAAATTGCTGAAAAAATCTATTTTAAGACCAATGTTTACAAAAAAAACCGGAACGAAAAGAGAATGTACCATTTGAGAAATAACGGTTCTTGTCTCTTCTTTAAGATTTTTCGCTTCACCGACTATAATCCCTGCAATAAAAAAACCAAACAAGGCGTGTATGCCGAGTTTTTGCGTAAACGCGCCAAATAAAAGACCAAGCAGACAGGCAAACGTGAATGATGAGGCGGGCTCGGGCATTTTACTTTTATGTATATAGTTAATTGTAAAATTAGAAAAATATCTGCCGAAAGTCAGCGCAAGAGCAGAAAATCCGATTGTGACAGATAAGATAAAAAATATATGCATAAAACTGAAAGCTGCGTTTGAAAAAAAACCTAAAATTATTGTAAAAAGAACCCATCCAATTATATCATTTACTGCAAGAGCGGACATTGTTAAATATCCTATTTCAGTTTTTAGAATGTTAAGATCATGCATTATTCGAGACGCAATTGGCATTGCGCTGATGGTCATGACAACCGCCATGAACAGGGCGAAATATATTCTTCTTTCAGTGTCGGCTAAAAATCTATCGGGAAGTAATACGCATGGAACGAATGCTATTGCCATGGGTATTAAAATGTCGAAAAACGCTATAATCAACGCATTTCCGCGCTGACGCCACGCCGCTGAAAAATCTATTTCAAGGCCAGTGTCAAGCAGTAAAAAAAGAACGCCTATCCATGAAATAATTTCAAGCATACTTTGTTGCACTACATCGGCGGGGAAAAGGAATGAAGAAATTTCAGGAAAAAATCTTCCAAGTATTGTAGGACCGAGAATTATCCCGATAATTAGTTCCGCGGTAAGCGCAGGCTGCTTGAGTCTTCGGAAAATTTCCCCTGTTAATCTGGCAAGAGCCAGAATTATGAACATCTGAAATAAAAAAATTAAAATATGAGATTCATTAAGGAAAAGCATTTTTCCTCCAATTTTTTTTATTGGAATTCCTTCTCAGGAGAAATGTTTCTAATTTATTATTAAGTATAATATTAGCATGTTTAATGCTATTGTCAAATGCTTTTTCGTTGAGCGATGCTGAAGTAATTCAGGGCTGAAAGTAATTGAGCTGTAAATACTTATTTGCATTTAGTTCTTTTTAAATATAAATAAATATTCAAGATATTTTTATTTAACTTGATTCAAACTGCCGGCTTCAATTGAGTCGATAAAATTTTCCGCTGATTCAATGTTATTTTCAATGTTGAGAATTTTATTAAGCATAGCTAATTCGATAATTGAATAAAAATCTTTGTTTATATTTATTAATACCAGAGTTTTCCCGTTATTATACATCTTTTTGTGGATATCGATGATTTTCGCCAGAAAACTTGAATCTGCATAGGTAACATTTTTTAAGTCTAAAATGATATTATTATTTTTAAGTTTTTTTAAGTCAGCATCAAATTTTTTGTTAAATTCGAGAATATTGTAAACATTTAGTTCCTTTTCCAGAATAAGGATTATATTGTAGTTATCATTCTGTATAATTTTAAAAAAATCTATCATTGTATTTCCTCCTGGTAATAAATAGTGCTTTAAAATATCTTTTATTGGTGAAATTTTATTTTTATGGTAGATATTTATTCAAAAAATCCATCTGAAATAAGTGGTTTTTTCGAGGAAACTTTTAATAGTATGCATTCAAATCATTGAATACTGGAATTTTAAAACATGTAAAACTCAGGCTCATGAAATTAAAATTATTAGAATTTTTTAATTAACATTATACTGAGGAAAAATCTCGCTGTCTTTGAAAAAATAGGCTATTTCTTTTTTTGCAGATTCGGCTGAATCTGAACCATGAACAGCGTTATAAGTAATGTCATCGGCATAATCTTTTCTGATTGTTCCTGCAGGACCGGCGGCATAATTAGTCGGTCCCATGATATCACGGTTCTTTTTAATTGCGTCTACACCTTCGAGAACCTGAATAACAATAGGATTGCGCGTCATGAATTTCATCAGCTTTTCAAAGTAGGGCTGGGCTTCGTGTTCTTTGTAAAAACCCGCGGCAGTTTCACGATCGAGATGAATCATTTTTAAAGCAATGACTTTTAATCCGCCTCTTTCGAAACGGTTAATAATGTCGCCAAGCACGTTTTTTTCAAGAGCATTAGGTTTTACAATGGAAAGAGTGCGTTCAAAATTCATTTTTAACTCCTCAATAGATAAATATAAGGAACTTCTAGATACTATTGTTTTGAAGTTCTCTTATCAGCACAATTGTTTATAAAACCAGTATTTACAATTATTAAAATAATGTAAATAGAGATTTTTTAAATAACGATAATATCATCTTGTGAATTTTCCTCATATATTTCAACAAAAATTTAAATATTATTGAAACATATTCGCAAATGGTGTATATTTTCATAAATAATACAAACCAGCAGGTGCATATGGCGAAGCTTTATTTTTATTATGGAACAATGTTCAGCGCTAAAAGCGCAAAATTGCTTATTATGGTCTATAATTTCAGGGAAAGAGGTCTGCGGCCGCTTGTTCTGACTTCCGGATTAGATGATCGTTTCGGTGAAGTCGGTGAAATTCATTCCCGTATCAAAGGACTCAGCTGCAAGGCTTTGACTGTCACGAGCGAAACCGATATTCTTAAACTTGCCGATTTTGATCATGAAAAGTATGATATAATAGTTGCCGATGAAATACAGTTTTTCACAAAAAAACATATTGATCAGCTGACAGAGATTGTTGATAATTACGATATAAATGTTTTCTGCTTCGGTTTGCGCAGTAATTACATGGGTGAACTTTTTCCGTCAATAGCCACTTTAATGGCAAGAGCCGACACAATTAGAGAAATAAAAACAGTCTGTAAATGCGGGCATAAAGCGACAATGAACGCGCTGCTTGATGAACACGGAAAGCTGATAACAGAAGGAAATGAAATTGTTGTCGGAGACACGCAATATGGAGCTTTCTGCAGAAAGTGCTATAATAATTTAAAACAAAATAAATAGATTAAAAAATATTCGGAGGGAATATGCCGTATTTTACATGGAGTGATGATTTAAGCGTGGGAGTAAAAAAGTTCGATGAAGAGCACAAACAGTTAATCGCATTCGTAAATCAGCTTCACACCGGGCTTCTCGCAGGTGACGCTGCTTCCAAAGTGTATCTCGTTCTGGAAGGCTTAATTGATTATACTGAAATTCATTTTGCTCACGAGGAAGACTTAATGATTGTTCATAAATATTCGGATTTTGAAAATCATAAAGCTGAACATGAAGCACTGGTTAAAAAGGTACTGGAATTTAAAAATCAGTTAGATGACGGAAAGGCAAGTTTCAGTATTGAGTTAATGAGTTTTTTGAAAGATTGGCTAATTAATCATATAAATGGAACTGATAAAAAATATTCAGCATTCTTTAAAGATAAATCTGTTTAAGAAAGGGTTTAGCTGATAATAATCTTTTGGTTACTTTCTTTTTTGCGACTGTGCTGGACATGGATGGACGAATGCCGCGATTCCAAGGATGGAAAGGAGCGGCAAAAAGAAAGTGACAGAGCCCGCGCCGGCACAGGCGCAAACAAATTCACTGCTTTGAAAGCAGTAAAATATTTTTTTCAGCATTGTCAAGCCGAAGGCTTGTCACCCGCTTCTAAGAAACAAAATTCAAAGAACAGGTTCACGCAACGGATTTGGCCGCAGATGAATACAGATAGGAGATGCAATTAATAAGGAACAATGAAAAATTAATAATACTCAAATTCTTCAGTTTGCAGAAGTTTTACAGTTAAAATCACTATTCACTATTCATTATTAACTGTCACTTGCCGTTATTGTTCACTTTTCTTATTAATTATTCATTGCTTTTAACCGCCCGCTTCGCTCGATAGACGCAGATGATCGCAGATGAGAA
>JBFZEW010000482.1:0-2706 GCA_041306665.1 Spirochaetota bacterium
CAATTTCAAAGCTTGCTTTCATTGGGTTTGTTCTTTTCTGGGATTTGCTTATGTATATATATCAAGAACGATTGAAAAAACAAGGTGGAGAAGAATTGCTATTTAGTTACAGAAAAACGAGAGAAAAATTTGTAAAATTAGTTCCAATATTTATAAAAAGGCTTGAAATACAGAAAAAACAATAACGAAAACCAGAACACCTTCGAGAAACTTGGTTAAACTTCAACTGGTGAAAAATCCTGCTTTAATTCTCACACATTAATTTAATAAAAATACACAAAAAATTAAAGACATTTATAAATACCGGTATGTTTAACTGTAATTAAATCAAGAAATTCAATACGGAATGATATTCTCAATCCACTCAATTTTATCATTCTGAATGCTAATTAAATCGAAGCGGAAGGTTGATGTTTTATATAATTCCTGATTTTTAAGCAGAAAATAGTTGGCGCATTTTTTAAGATTCTGAATTTTTCTTTTATTTATTGAGTAAAGAGGACCGCCGAAATGATAACTATGTCGTGTTTTAACTTCCACAAAAATTATTAAGTTATCTTTTACCGCTATAATATCAATTTCACTATAACGACTGTATCGGAAATTTATTTCAATGATGGAAAAACCATTTTCTATTAAAAAACCGGCTGCTGTTTCTTCACCAGAATGACCTAAAGACTTACTGCTACAATTCGTCACTTATTTTAATACCGGATTCTTCTTCATTGATAGTCCTTGTAATATAAAGATCATTATCGTCAAGCAGATTGACAATTTCAAGATCTCTGAAGCGGTTACCGTCCTGATCAACGACAAGTTTAACAATAGGGCGCAGCGGTTTGTTCGGAACAGATCCGATAACTATACCGATTCCGCGTTTATTTAATTCAACAATCGAACCAATAGGATAAATCGACAGAATGCTGATAAAAATTCTTAAAATAACAGGGTCAAACTTCTGAGCGCCAGATGATACAAGCTGCTTCATCGCATGATAAAAAAATTGTTTATCACGGTAACTTCTTTTTTCAAGCAGAGCTTCATAGTTATCGGCTATTGACGCGATTCGCGCATATTCACCAATCTCAGTTCCTTTTAAACCGCGCGGATAACCCTTTCCATCAAATTGTTCATGATGCTGCATTGAAACAAATGCGCTGATTTCAGGATAATTACCCAGCTTCTTCAATGCCTGGTAACCCAGTATCGGGTGAGTTTTTATCTGATTATATTCTCTTTCAGTTAGTTCTGACTCTTTATGCATAATGTAAGCCGGAATCTGAACCATTCCCGAATTTATCATTAATGTTCCAAGCGCAAGATCTTTCATTTTAGCTTTGGTATATTTCATATTCATACCGATCAGCATTGCATAAAATGATGCGTTTACGGCATGAACAGCAACTGCATCATGACTATGTTCAATTCCATATAAGAAAAGAAATACATTTTGATTTTCATAAATCATTCCGAATATATCGTCTGCAGCTTTTTCAAGTTCCGTGGTAGGGAAAATTCTATTGTTTCGTATTGCAGTATGCGCTTTAATTACACTTTTGCACGCGCTGTCATGTACTCCAACAAGTCGCTCTTTAAGCAGAATAAGTTTGTTATAATTATCAAGAATTGTTTCAACTTCTTCAGAATGACCCTGCTGCTTTCCGGCTTTAGCAGAAATTAAATCTCCATCCGTCTCAACT
Organism: Spirochaetota bacterium; assembly: GCA_041306665.1. Lineage (GTDB taxonomy): Bacteria > Spirochaetota > UBA4802 > UBA4802 > JAFGJZ01 > JAFGJZ01. The sequence goes on from JBFZEW010000482.1 coordinate 1,701, forward strand.
TCATTAATTCCCCACTTATTAAGACGTTTAATATCTGTATCCTTGATAGAAACATTAGCACCGGCTAACATGTTGTTTCTGTCAATATATACAGGCTTTGTAAATCTCATGCCCGGCTGTAGTTCACTTACCAAAATTCGTTTCATTTGTCCCGCTTCCCGAGAATTTTTGAATCAATTTTCTGTTTTAGATCATTATTAATGTTATAACAATAAACTAAAACCTCAACAACTGATTTGTACAGTTCCGGAGATATGTCAGAATCAATATTAATTGCATATAAAGCATGTGCCAGATCTTCATCTTTATATATCTCTATATTATTATTTTCGGCAATACTCAGTAATTTTTTAACTAAAATACCCTTTGCTTTCGCAATTACTGATGGAATACCGGAAAAATCATCTATTTTCAAAGCAACTGCTAAATCAGTGTTTTTCATGCTTTTAAATCGATCCTACTGTCATCGTATAAACTTTGAAACAATGAATTTTTAAAATCATTTCTTTCCCACAGAAAGAAAGTTACTTTACTTGAAAAAATATCTTTCATGCGATTCATTTTATCAACAACATTTTTATCGTTGCTGTAATTTTCATAAAAAAGATCAATTCTATTGTGCGATTTACATGATGCAATAATTTCGATATTTCCGATTATTGAAAAATCCGCACTTAAAATGAAAATATCATTTGATAAAATTATCTCAACGTTCTTAATTTCATTTTCATCGTTTTCCAAATAGAAATATGACGCGCTCCCATGATTATTGGATCCGTTGTTATTTATTATATTAAGAAATTGATTCATAGATGAATCGCTAATTTCAAGATTTTCGTTTTTTTCTGATATAAAATTCAGGGAGTCAAGGACTTTGAAAATCAGATCAATCTGCGGATCTGACGCGTTATTTAATGCGGATTGAAATGTTAACTGCTCAATTACGCTGGATTTTCCGGCAAACCCGGAAATTTTTTTAATCTGCTTTTTTCTGTCATTCAGATTT
>JBFZEW010000483.1:0-4815 GCA_041306665.1 Spirochaetota bacterium
TGAGACTGTTGAATGATGTATCGCAAATCGAATTTATCAAATTCAAAATCATTCCCTTTGTCGTGAAGAAAATCCGAAAGTACATGAAGAAGATTATGTACTTTTCCGGATTCATGTTCATCACCGCAGATTTTTATTGAAGATCCGCGGGATATGAGCTTAACGGCAAAATGTTCTTCAATGTATTTAAAATTTACATCATTAACTCCGCTGAGTTTTTTAAATAATGATGAATTATCAACATCAAATTGAATTTCAGTCATTTTTGATTTCTGAAATCTTCAATGAGAGTTCTTTCAGTTGCTCTTTTGTGACATGAGATGGAGCCTGACTCATCATGCATTGACCTCTCTGCGTTTTCGGAAATGCGATAACTTCGCGTATCGATTCGCGTTTTAAAAGAAGCATCATTATACGGTCAAGACCAAGAGCCAGTCCGCCGTGAGGAGGCGCTCCGAATTTTAAAGCGTCAAGCAGAAATGAAAATTTCTCGTCAGCTTCTTCTTTCGAAATACCAAGAAGTTCGAACATTTTGCTTTGAACCTCAGGTTTATTGATTCTGATTGAACCTCCGCCGATTTCGACTCCATTCAGTACAATATCATATGCCTGAGCGAGAATATCATCGACATTTTCAGGTGTAATGCCGTCGAGTTTCCCCATGGATTCTTTTGATGGAGAAGTGAACGGATGATGTTTCGCGAAATAACGTTTGTCATCATATGAATATTCAAGAAGCGGAAAATCAGTTACCCATACAAAATTTAGTTTATCCTGATCGATAATGTTTATATCTTTCGCGATTTTAATTCGAAGATTTCCTAAAGTATCATTTACAATCTGTTTTCTGTCGCAGCCGAAGAAAATAACAGAATCGTCTTTAAGGTTAAGTTTTTCGACAAGACTTTTCTTTTCATCATCTGAAAGAAACTTGGCTACGCCGCCTTCAAAGACTCCGGCTCTGAAACGGCAGTTAGGAAGTCCGCCCGCCCTGAAAATCTTTACCCAATCCGTATAATCATCAAGCATTTTACGCGTAATTTTATCTCCGAATTCAACAGGCATAACTTTTATGATTCCGCCGGTTTCAACCGTGTTTTTGAAAACTTTAAATTCAGAATTTTTAAAAATGTCGGTTACCGTAACAAGTTCTAAGCCGAATCTGGTATCTGGAGCATCTTTCCCGTAACGCTCCATTGCATCAGTGTAGCTGATAACTGGGAATTTATAATCAATGTTAATGTTATTTACTGTTTTTACGATATCCTTGCACAGACCTTCAATGATATTCATGATCATCTGCTGGTCTATGAATGAAAGCTCCATGTCTATCTGCGTAAATTCAGGCTGTCTGTCATTTCTTAAATCTTCATCACGGAAACACTTAACAATATTAAAATACCTGTCAAAACCTGAAATCATCAGTATCTGCTTAAAAAGCTGCGGAGACTGCGGGAGCGCGTAGAACTGACCCGCGTGAATTCGCGATGGAACGAGAAAATCCCTCGCGCCTTCAGGCGTGGATTTATTCAGCACCGGGGTTTCAATTTCAATGAAATTATTTTTAACAAGATATATTCTTGTAGTCTGCATCATCTCATGACGTTTGATCATGTTGATCTGCATATTTTCACGTCTCAAATCCAGAAAACGGTATTTTAAACGTATATCTTCATGAATGTGATCTCTTGTTTCAATCTGAAAAGGCGGAACTTCAGACTCACTCAAAATTTCGATTTCTGACGCAACAATTTCAATTTCACCGGTCTTCATGTCCGGATTAACTGATTCCGCAGCGCGCGCGCGGACTAAGCCTTTTACGTAAACGCAGTATTCATTACGGAGTCTGTCGGCAATTTTTGCCGTATCCTTGTTTTTTGATTCGTCAGCAACTACCTGCACAATGCCTGAAACATCACGAAGCATTATGAATATTATACCGCCGTGATCACGGCGCCGGTCAACCCAGCCGGCAAGAACAACTTCTTTATTTACATCTGATTTAGTTAATTTTCCGCAATAAAGTCTTTCTGCAAACATTTATTAGTCCTTAAAATAATTTTTCACACTATATTTTTTTTATATTGGCAATTTGTCAATAAATAAATATTGCGTAAATTGGAAGTTAAATTCAATTAAACCCATCATCAAAAGGCAAGTGAAACTTTTAAATTTTTTTCTTGATAATATGTATCATTTAAATTCATTTAGCATATGCTAGCTGGGAGAAAACCTATGATGTTAAGAAATACATTTGCCGAAATTGACCTAAATGCCATTAAGAATAATATTTCAATTGTAAGGAAAACTGCTGCTAAAAGCAAAATTCTTTTCGCTGTTAAAGCTGACGGATATGGTCACGGCATGGTAGAAGTCGCAACTTTTACGGAAAAAAACAGAATGGTGGATTACTTCGGTGTTGCATCAATCGAAGAAGGAGTTGAACTTCGTGAAAATGGAATCACTCTTCCAATACTTATTCTTGGTCTGACCCTCCCTGTTGAAAAAAATATCGACTACATTTTAAAATATAATCTTGCGTCATCTGCTGCAGATGACGCTTTTATCGATTTGTTAAATAAAACTGCGTTTAAAAATAAAAAAAAATGCGTCATTCATATAAAAACTGATACCGGAATGGGACGCGTCGGTTGCACTCCGGACGATGCTTTAAAAATAGCGGAATTTGCTTCTAATTGCAGCAACATTGAACTTGAAGGAATTTTTTCACACATGCCGGTTTCAGACGATATTTCAAACAGTTTTAACGATCATCAAATTTCAGTTTATAAAAGCATGCTGAGAAGGCTTGAAAGTAAAAACATAAATATTCCAGTAAAGCATCTCGCAAACAGCGCGGCAATTTTAAATTATCCGGAAACTCATTTCGACATGGTTCGCCCCGGCATAATCTGTTATGGATATCGACCTGATTACAAATCTTTTAACAACACGGGAATTATTCCGTCAATGTCCTTAAAATCACAGATTATTTTTACGAAATTCGTGAAAAAAGGAACAAAATTATCATACGGTCTTACTTATGAGGTTCCTGATAATAGCTATATTTCAACAATACCTATCGGTTACGGCGACGGTTACAGCAGGTCTTTTTCTAATATTGGTAAAGTTATAATAGGCGATGAAATATTTCCAGTCGTGGGAAGAGTCTGCATGGATCAGTTATTGATAAATACCGGCAGTAAAGAATTTGCTCCTGGAACCGAGATAACTCTTTTTGATAAAAAACACTTTACCGTAGATGATGCAGCAAACGCAATTCAGACAATTTCATATGAAATTACTTGCGGAATTTCACAAAGGGTACCGCGTCTTTATCTAAATGCGTAAAATCCTAACGCAATGTTTGAATAAAGACTTGTAAACAATATAAAAACAGTCGGAAAACAAATCTGAAAATTTTCTCCAGCCGCTCACCCGTCATGTAAAATTATAAAAAAAATCGTATCAATTCCAGTCAAAGCTGAAGATAGCAAAAAAAATTATTTCAGCTCATTTTAATAATACCAACAAGCAGGGTTAAGATATATCGAATTATCTTAACTGTTTTTTAAGTACCATTACGCTGTTGCTCCATCAATTTGCCGTTCATCAGTTATCGCGTGATTTATCACATTTACCGGTTTAATAATCAATAATAATTAAACTGTTAGATTCTAATATGAATATTTCAAAAAATAAATTATGCAAATTCAATAATAATTTCTTGACTTTTTAATAAAAACAAAGAATGCTTTATCATATTTATCATCAAGGTGGTCGGTACTATGGAAAACATTATCACAGAAGTTCGAATTTTCCCAAAAGAGAATCTTGGAAAGACTCTAGCATTCGCAAATATCACAATAATGGATCAGTTTGTAGTTAAAAATCTGCGGGTCGTCAAAGGTGATAAAGGAATATTCATTGGGATGCCATCTAATAAAAAGAAAAATGGTGAGTATGTTGATATCTTTTTCCCGATTACACAGGAATCAAGAGAAAAAATTACTGATTTAATCGTAAAAAAATATGAAGAAGTTCTTGTATCCGGAGAATATTCAAAAGAGGATTAATCTCCTCTTTTGACTCTTAAAAACAAATCTTTAACAAAATCCGCGAATTTTGTCAGTACAAGTGAAGTAATTATTAAATCAGCCGTTGGTGCCAACTTAACGCCTGTTCCGCCGAAAATTCTTATTTTAGGAAGAAAGTAACATATAAAAAATGCCGCCAGGAATGTAAGCACTTCGCGTGTTGTATCAACTACTCTTGTCCTATCAATAGATTTAATTGCTGTAATCGAAAATATTGCAGATATTGACGCTGAAAGTACAACTCCAAGAAAAAAAATTTGTATCATGTTCCCAATTAAAATTTCTGTTTTCATTTCAATTTCTCCTTAGCAGAAAAAATTGTAGTACGTAAATATTGAAATGTCAAGATAATAAAAAATAAGATTTCAATGACATAAAAAATAATATCGCCGTTCTTTGTATAAAAAGTTTCTATTTTTTTGTCTGTATTTATCTCAGCGGCAAGGTATGACTGTTTAAGGATTGGTATTGATTTTTCGACTCTGCCGAGAGGATCAATTACTGCCGTAAAACCGGTATTGCCGGCTCTTAAAAAATAAATTCCATTCTCCACTGCCCTGAATTTCGCAGCTGCAAAATGCTGCATGTGTCCTTTGAAAAAATCCGTCCAACCGTCATTGACAATGTTGACAAAAAAATCCGCGCCTGCAATTCTGTAATCGCGATTAAGTCGAAAAAATAATCCTTCATAGCAGATAAGCGGTCCGAATTTTTTGCC
>JBFZEW010000484.1:0-2583 GCA_041306665.1 Spirochaetota bacterium
TAATCTTCTTGTTTTTTTTTAATGATCAGAGTTTTTGGTGTTATTTCATTAATCATTTTTATGCTTTATCTTTAATCAGTGACCAGTAATCAGTAATCTGTTACAAGTATTTGTATTCTGAATATAATTCATAGCCTATTTAATTCCGCTAATGCTGAATTCGAACGAATACTCAACATTCTTATGAAGTATTACATCATCATGTAAAACGTTTCTTCCTGGCAGATCTCCTCCGACACCCTGCTGCTTGAAATCAGCGTTCAGCGTGAAAAAATCTCTTTCAGGAAGTTCATGAATATGCTCTGCGTTTTTTAAATCATCATGGGAATACGGCCATAAGCAGAAATTAAAATAGCTGTTATTGGAGCAATTAATTCTGAATTTTGTTTTGTCTGAGGATAGTTCCGCGTATCTTACATCTGTGCGGTTTCCGTTTTCCTGCGGATGCATGTAATTGTGCGAAATATCCGCTGTTTTAAGATTATAAATTCCTGCATGCGCGCCGTATTTTCTGTCCTCATAGTTTTCATGCGGACCTCTGCCGTAATATTCAACACTGCTGAATTTTCTTGATATTTTAGATGTAAAACCGAATTTTACAATGTCGCGAACAGGTGTTCCTGACATTTTTATTTTTATGCAGCTTGCGGTAATTAAATATTCAATTGTTACGAATCTTTTAAATCCTTTAATTTTATAATTGACTGTTATAGACGGTATTTCGTGATTTTCACGAATAGTTATATTATTCAGTTTAACTGATTTAGTTGATTTTTCCCAGAAATCATCCAGTAGAAAAAACTTGAGTTTAGGTGCAAAATTAGAAAATCCTCTGTCATTGTCTGTATACGGCCGCCAGAAGCATGGTTTTAACTCATCCTTAAGTATGTTGCCTTTGCCGAAATCAACCGTGTTGATGAATCCGGTTTTTTTTGAAATATTGAGCTTCATTTCCGCACTGCGGAAACTATATTCAGCGTCGTTTTCCTCTGTATGATAATCTTTCTGCGTTGAAGATTTTTTAATAATGAGCGGATACTTATCAGCCTGTTTCAGCATGAATTGTTCACTGCATTCTATAAAATTCTTATTGCACCAGTCAGTCTGAACTTTCCGTATCAAATACGCATTAAGCAGGTATTCACATTCACTTTTGAATTGCAAATTAAATCGTAATTGAATATTACAATTATTTTCAGGCTTGCAGGCAATTTTATCGAAAATGATAGTCTTCTTTTTTTTTCCGTTTTCAAGGATATCGCATTTTAATATGAATTCTTTTAAGTCTGTGAATGAGTATCTGTTTTTAATCGTCAGAATGCCGGTATTATCTTCATAGGTGAATTCAGCATTCTGGTAACATTTTTTAACTTCGAACAGTGAAGGGTGGGGAGTTCTATCTGCCGCGATAATTCCGTTCGCGCAAAAATATGTCGTACTTTTTTCTTCGCCGAAATCTCCGCCATATAACCATTTATCAATTCCATTTTCTTTTTTATGAATCGACTGGTCGACAAAATCCCAGATGAAACCTCCTGCAAAATTATCATATTGATAAAATTTATCAACGTACTTTTTTAAATTTCCCATCGAATTTCCCAGCGCGTGAGTGTATTCGCAGAGTATCGCAGGTTTTCCTCTATACTGATTGTATGTGAATCCCTTACTGTCCATGTACCCGATGTTACTGAGCAGTCTTTCAAAGTTTGTGACTTTAACATCTTTTCTTTGACCGATTACATCCAGCAGGCTGTGAACAGGGTACATTCTTGAAATGAAATCACTTGAGCATAAAGTTTCATCTCCTTCGTAGTGAATTGGTCTTGAATTATCGAGTTTCAGTATTTCATCTCTGATTATTTTAAAAACTTTTCCTCCGCCTGCTTCATTGCCCATTGACCAGATGATTATGCAAGCCCGGTTTCTGTCGCGCATTACCATTCTTACATTTCTGTCAATCGAGGCTTTTTCCCATTTCGGGCTATTACCTGGACAATTTTTTTTGCGTACGCCGTGTGTTTCAAGGTCAGCTTCCGCCATTACGTAAATACCGTATTTATCGCACAAATCAAGAAATCTTTCATCATTTGGGTAATGGCTGCATCGTACAGCATTTATGCTGTTCTGTTTCATTGTTAAAATATCTTTCATATACGTATTGTCAGGTACTGTCCATCCGCCGTCGCAGTCGAAATCATGCCTATTGACGCCTTTAAGAATTATTTTCATTCCATTTACATAAAGGGATTCATTTTTTATTTCAATTTTTTTAAATCCGACCTTGCATTTTTTAATTTCGATAATTTTTTTCCCTTCGAGAAGAACAATTACTAAATTATATAAATTAGGCGTTTCCGCAGTCCATTTCGACGGATTTTTATATCCGCAGTTTAAATTACATTTGATGACCGATTTTTTATCGCATTTAATTTTTCCTTTAGTAACTCTATTTTCCAGGATTTTATTTTTTTCATCTGTGAGATAAAATTCTATTGAGAACTCGCAATCTTCAGTAAGTTTGTTTTCGATCTCAAGAGCCACGGCCGCACTGCAGCGCTTATATTTGTTGTCCATTTCCGATTG
>JBFZEW010000485.1:0-4598 GCA_041306665.1 Spirochaetota bacterium
AAATCATTGGGAAAAAGGTTATCCTTAAATAAGATAAGCAGGATGGAATCATGCTTATTGTTATTATCTTCAGTTTTTAACCAAAAATTAAATGCCGGCGTAACTCTTCACGGCATCTTCTTCGCTTTCGTAAATATCAAACATGTCCATTAATTCGACGACTTCAAAAATTTTCTTAACCGCGCTGTTTATATTGCAAAGTTTAAGTTTCCGGTCATTATCTTTTAACAGACGCATGGTAGAAACAAAAATACGAAGACCGGAACTGCTCATATATTCCACTTCTTCAAGATTCAGCAGCAGATGACTTTCAGGGTCGCTTTTAATTATTTCATTTATCCCTTTTTCAATGTCTGAAGAGAGATGAACATCAAGTCTTCCTGATAGATTAATTATAACTATATTATTAATTTTTTTAGTCTTCAGTTCCATTTATCCTCCAATCCTATAATATAAGTCTTATTTTATTTTATTGATATGCGTAAATAAATCAAGAAAAAAAAATTACTCTATCCCTTTATTTGCATTCCTTTTCGTTATGATTAAACCGGTTAAAGTAATAACAAACTGAAAGATAAAAACAGCTCCGATGACTATAATCGTGTTATATTTATACATAAAACCGATAATCAGCATGAATACCGCCGCACCGCCTGAAAAAATGAGCCCATTGTAGTAAATAAGTCCTCTATATTTTAACGGATCAAACAAAGGCAGAATCATGGCAAGACCGCTTGTTAAAAGCATAAATGCCAGAACTCTTGAAATGGAATAGAACATAAAGATAAATTCATCAACCGCGATTTGATTTATCCATTCAACATTGACGTTAAGTCCAATTAGTGAAACAAAAAACGCAGGTGAAATAAAGTACAATATTCCCGACGTAATATATAAAATTCCGGTGTATAAAACTATAACCTGTAAAAAATTTGTCTGTCTGTTTCTCATCGGATCTCCTTTTTCAATTATTTTTGACAGAATTTTTCTTAAAGTTTTCATTCCAGGACTTTTCAGAAAAATCAATTATTTCATTTATGTTGCCGCTGATTGTTTCAACATTTAAGCCTAAAACTTCATTTTCCATGAAATTACTTTCAAAAACACGATTGCTTTTAAATATTCCATCCAGAATGTCCGAAGACGGCGGAAATTCCGGAGTGTTTATCTGAGCAGCTGTTATTCCTTCAATTTGAAAGTAATCGATCCATCTGTCAATATTAATACTGTCTCTGTTTAAAGAAAGCATGCTGCCGAAATTGTCAGTTTTTTGAAAAAACGGATTAATGCTTACGTTGGCGGATGCTATTTTTGAAAGTAATCCGCAGGTTTTTATTGAATTTTCCGCTCTTTCTGATTTAAAATATGAAATAAGTTTTGAATTATTGAATTCCATGCGCTTGGAAGAAAAAATTCCTGAAAAATATTTTTCAAATTTTTCAATCGAGTAAACATGATTTTCGGGATACGTGACCTCGGAAAGAACTTTCAGTTTTTCCATGCGGAAAAAATCTTTGACGAGTTTTACATATTGTGCGTAATTTTCACTGTTCAAAAAAAACATTGCATTTACCGCGCCAAGAAAATCCGCAGCAATAAAATCGAAAAATATTTTTTCATGAAAAAAATAGCGGAACATGCCCGAATAATAAGCAGTGCTTAAATTGGAAGTATTAAGCACAAGAGCCGATTTCTTTCTGTAAACCTCATTTTTTAACGCTTTAAACACATTCATCTGCACATGTTCATCTGAAATTTCCGTGAAATTATCATTTTTGACATTTATGCTGTCAAATTGATAAAATCCTTCCACTACCGACCTTTTACTTAAATAATTATTATTTATTAAATAAACATCCTGTCCCCGGCTGCAGAAACGATCAATAATTGAAAAATTATTTTCATTTTTTTTACCGATTAAAACAATAACAGCATCGCTTAACGAAAAAGCTTTTTCCTGAAGGTCTTCATGCGAAGAATCAACATCCATTAGAATGCAGTCATACTGATGAAGGAGCTTGAAAAGCAGATGCGACAGCACATCAAGATTAAGATTTACTTTTGACGTGTTTGTCATGTTTAAAATAGAAAGTTTATCATTCACCGCAGTCATGCGCAAAGAAAGATCAATTTTGCTTTCAGAATTTTCCTTTTCCGCGGCGGGAGAAATAATTTGAAGTCCGAAATATTCAAAAACTGAAATGCCGCCGTAACTTAAATCAATTACAAGAGTTTTAATTGAGGCCGAAATGTTTTTCGCAAGCAGCGAAGTGAATAGAGATTTACCGGCGCCTTTTTCAGACGAGGAAACGGAAATTATCCTGTTTTTCAGCTGAGTAATTGACTGATAAGCGCTCTTCAGATCAATGGAATTCCTTTTGAGAAAATTCAGATATGCTTTATACAGTTTAACGTCTTCGATAAAGACCTGCAGAATGCGTGAGACTTCTATTCTATAAACCACGGAATTTACCGCGGCTGTAAGTTTAATTTTATTTTTGCTTTCCACGAAAGGAAGAGAACCGAAAAAAGAATACGCCGGAAAATATTGACCCTGTTTTTTATCAAGATTGTCGAGATTTATTAAGAGTCCGGTTTTAACAATATAAAAATACTTGTCGTCATCACAGGAAAAAATTTTATTTTTCTGAATCATTATTTCGTCAGAAGAAGAAGACGCCGCCGATAAAGCTTTCTCTGTCCAAAAAGACATGAAAGGAACTTTCATGAAAAATTCATTCATTTTATTCAACTTTTTTAAGCAGCTCAACAAGCTGAGATTTACCGTAAAGTTCAATTGGTCTGGTATTTGCGAAGCTCATGCTCTCACCTGAGAATTCACCTGTCGTAATTACAATTATCCTCTGAACATTTTTACTTTTCATGGAATCATATAATTTTCGTAAAAAATCCTCGGAAATGGAATTAGTCGTCCTCAAAAAGCGCATGAGCTTGTACTGCTTACGCGTATTCATCAGATTGCTGTCAGCGTCGGTCGCGATAATCTCAATATCAGTATCTGCAAGAACTTTAATCTGCGCGGGTTCATAGCCCATTGCTTCGACGACCTTTCTGCACTTATGCTCGAAGTTGGCAAGACTAGCGATCATGAAATCTTTTATTCGGTCGTCCTGACGGAACTCAGCGTTCTGCCGCAGTTTCTGAGGAACATCACGGAAATTCTGATTTACCGAATGAATAATTTCCCATTGAGATATCGCGGACTGCATGTCGCGTAAATTTTCATGGGAAATCGCGAGAAAATATCTCAAATTGAGATCTGTATCGCTGCCTTTTTTAGTGAACTTTAAACCGCGTTCAAACTCTATTACAGCTTTAGGATACTGCTGCTTTTCAAGATAACAGCTTCCCTTAGCGAGAAAACATTTCACTTTAATCTCGTCAAGTTTCTGGGCAATTTCAAATTCCTTGACAGCCCATTCGATATCGCCCTGCTGACGCAAAACAAGACCTAAAAAGTAATGCGCCTTGAAATTATTCGGATCAAGTTTAATAGTTTCCATTAATGAACGTTTCGCTTCTTCCATGTTGCCGGCTTTATAACTTATCTGCCCAAGATAAAAATGGGAATCAACATGTTTGGGATTTAGAGACGCGCTTTTTTTAAAGTATTGAATTGATTTTTCCTGAACATTCGCGTTGAAAAATATAACACCAAGTTCATAATAGAATTCGAAATTATCCGGTTCGATTTTCGTAAGCAGCAGATATTCATTTTTCGCGTCGCCGAATTTTTTCTGCCCTTTAAAAATTTCAGCCATGCTTTTGCGTATTTCAGCTTCGCTGATTTTGTCATCAAACTGACCTAACTTAAGAACCTGTCTGTATTCTAAAATCGCGTATTGAAAGTTGTTTTCTTTTTTATATGCCTCAGCAAGGAGAAAATGCGCGTAAGCATCACGATCATCTTTGGCAAGAACAGCTTCAAGTTTACTGATTGCAAGTTTAGTCTGTCCTTTCTTAATCATTTCAGCGATTTCTTCAAGCTTTCGCGGAAAAAAATAAGTACTGAAAACAAACAGCGCCAGAATTGTAATTATTATTATGAATAAAAATATTAAAACATACGTAACCATAACACCCGCTTATTTGCAGTCTTTTTTCTGTTTCTTTAATTCCTGATTCTGACGTTCAAGTTCTTTTATCTTTATAAACGCATTTTCAAGTTCCTCGCGTCCAAGTTCAGACGCGATTTCCCTAGCCTTCAGTGTTTCAACTTCATTTTTATGCTCGTTGCGCGAGAATTCCATTATCCGTTCATAAACCGCTACTATTTCTTCGCCGTTTTCAATTTCTTTTTCGTGAAGTTTCAAAATATTTTCAAAGCTGTGAATAACTTTTTTTAAATCATTAATCTGATTGTTAAGTTTAGTATTTTCGGCTTTTAACGCATCAAGTTCAGACATGTAACCTCCTATATTCTGTGAAGAACGATTCCGCTCCGTAATTTCGGCTCAAACCATGTAGACTTCGGCGGCATTACGTTTCCGCTGTCTGAGACATTTATCAAGTCAATGATTGATGTCGCGCACATGGAAAACGCTAATTTAAAATCTCCGGAATCAACAAGCTTTTCA
>JBFZEW010000486.1:0-4948 GCA_041306665.1 Spirochaetota bacterium
GGAAGTTGTCATTGAAAGAAAAGTTGAAAGTATGAAAAATGGAGTAACAATAAAAAATATTTTCAAATAAGATGTTATCAGTATTTTAAACATGCGTTTTCCTCTTCACAGCATTGTTAAATATGAAATTGTAAAAGTCAAATTAATAAAAAACCGCTCCGGTTGATCCGGAGCGGAAAAATTTGGGGGATTTCAGGAGAATAAAAAAAAGTCAATCGGAGATAATATCATTTCGCCTTATTTCTTGTAGCTACATCGAAAATAACCGCTAATGCAAGAACAAGACCTTTTACTATATACTGCATTGAAATATCTATCGTCATTAAATTCATACCGCTTGTAAGAGAAGTCATTACAAACGCGCCGATTATTGAACCGGTAACTTTACCAACACCGCCTGCGGCCGAAACACCGCCGATATATGCTGCTGCGATAGCATCAAGTTCAAAAAGCGTACCGGCAGTCGTTGTAGCTGACTGAAGTCTTGAAGTAAAAAGAATACCTGACAGACCCGCGAGCATGCCCATTGATCCGAATACGAAATATGTAATCTTGGCAATACTGATGCCCGATAATTCCGCCGCTTCAGGATTTCCGCCAAGCGCGTAAATGTGTCTTCCAAGTACTGTTTTAGCAGTTATAAAGTAATATATCGCGACAACTATAAATACAACCACGACTGTCCAGGAAATACCGTTATATCTTGACATTACAAAACAAAAATAACCGATCATGAATGAAATGAAAAGCAGTTTCGCGATAAACATATCTATTGAAAGAACTTCAAATTTATATGACTGCTTCACCCGGCGGACTTTCAATTCATTCAAAATAAATAGACAAATTGAAATCAGACCGATTATCAAAGTAAGCTTGTGAAGTTCAGTAAAAAAAGCAACAGGGATGTCTGGAATGAAACTGTTGCCGATAGCGTTGAACGTTTCATCCGTCACTATAATTGTTCCTGTTTTCATTGTAACAAGCAGAATTGCACCGCGGTAAATAAGGAAACCGGCCAATGACGCAACAAACGCAGGAATTTTAAGTCGAGCAACCATGAAACCCGTAATTAAACCCGCAATAACACCAAGAATAAGAGCCATTGGAATGGCAATATAAACCGGCAGCTGCCATGCTGAAAGTGCAATCGCAGTCAATGCTCCAATGAATCCCGAAAGAAAACCGACCGAAAGGTCAATATGCCTGATTACAATTACGAGAGTCATACCGACTGCCAGAACCGCAATATATCCGGTCTGATTCATTAAATTGCTTAAATTTCTTGCTGAAATAAAAATTCCGTTTGTCGCAGCTGTAAAAATCGCCATGATTACAAACAGAGCTATAAACATTCCGTACTCACGGATATTTGATTTTAAAGCTTTATTAAAATTATTTATTACTGACATAACCGTCTCCTTAATTAGTTGCTTTTTGCATGATTTTTTCCTGAGTAGCTTCCTCTGCGGAAAACTCTCCGGTAATCGTTCCTGATGAAACGACATAAATACGATCGCTCATTCCAAGAATTTCTGGAAGTTCAGATGAAATCATTATGATACTCATTCCCTTTTCGACCATTTTATTCATGAAAGTATATATTTCATATTTCGCGCCGACATCAATTCCGCGCGTCGGCTCATCCAGAATAAGGATATCCGGTTTTGAAAACAGCCACTTTGAAAGTGATACTTTCTGCTGATTACCGCCGCTTAAGTTGCCGACAGCCTGCTCAATGCTCGGAGTTTTAATGTTAAAATCAACGCGGTATTTCTCACCTATATTTACTTCTTCATTTTCGTTTATAACTCCAAAATCTGCTATTTCCTGAAGATTCGAAATTGTAATATTGTTTTTTACGTCCTGAATGAGAATCAATCCATTGCCTTTCCTGTCTTCAGTAACATATGCAATTCCGGCTTTAATTGCTTCTTTCGGAGAATTTATTTTTTTTATTGTATTTTTATGTTTCAAAGTTCCTTCGATTTTAAATTTCGGCTGATTGCCGAAAATGCTAAGCGCAAGTTCAGTTCTGCCGGAACCCATTAACCCCGAGAAACCGACAATCTCGCCTTTCTTTAATTTAAAATTAATATTTTTCAGAACCTGTTTTCCATGAACACTGTCATATGCTGACCAGTTTTCGACTTCAAGAACAACATCTTTTGAAACCTTATGCGTACGTTTCGGATAAATATTTTCAATTGTGCGGCCAACCATGTGTTTAATTAAAACACCTTCGTTTATTTCATCTTTTTCAGCATTCAGCGTAATAATTGATTTACCGTCTCGAAGTACTGTTATTGAATCGGCTATATTTAATACTTCTGTAAGTTTATGCGAAATTAATACACAGGTTACTCCGTGTTTTTTCAGTTCCTTTAAAAGATCCAGAAGATTCTTGCTGTCAGATTCATTGAGTGAAGCCGTAGGTTCATCGAGAATAAGGATTTTAATTTTCCTGCTCAGTACTTTCGCGATTTCGACAAGCTGCTGTTTTCCCACGCCGAGATGTTTTACCAATGCGGCGGGATTTACGTCAAGCTTAACCATTTTAAGCATTTTTACAGCTTCTGATATCGTTTCATTCCAGTTGACTACCACGCCTTTTTTAATTTCATGACCGATAAAAATATTCTCATAAACAGTCATATCCGGCACAAGCGCCAGTTCCTGATAGATTATTCCTATTCCGGCTTTTTCACTGTCTTTAATATTTTTAAATTTCTGTTTTTCGTCATTTATAATAATATCACCGTCAAAACTGCCATCATGATAGAGACCGGAAAGTATTTTCATGAGTGTTGATTTTCCTGCTCCGTTTTCACCGACAAGACAATGAATTTCCCCTTCAGCTACATTGAAACTGACATTATCAAGCGCAATAACACCCGGAAATTTTTTTGTGATGTTTTTCATTTGTAAAAGAAAAGATTTGCTCATATTTAACTCCTGATGTTTAAGTATAATTGAGAATTTAATTTAAAATATTGTTACTTTACGAGTGTAATCCGCCGTTGCACTGGCGGATTACAGCAATTATACATTATTATTTTTACAGACCTTTAAAATCTCCAGCCTGATAGTAACCTGATTCAACAAGTTCCGATTTGACATTTGCTTTGTCAACAGTTACGACTGCAGACTGAATTGCCGGAACTTCTTTCTTGCCATTGTTATATGAACCGCTCGCAGAAGGATTACCATCTTCAAGAAGAGAAACAGCAGCAGCGATTGCATCGGCAACCAGTGTTCTTACATCTTTAAAAACTGTCATTGACTGCTTTCCGTCAATAATATACTGAACGGAAGCTTTTTCAGCATCCTGACCTGTAACATAAAACTTAGTCACATCTTTATCCGCAGCAAACGCGTCCGCAATCGCTCTTGCAGTTCCATCATTTGGAGCAAGAATGAAAACTTCACCTTTATCGGCTTTTGTTGTAGATGTTAAATTCGCTTCAGAAAGATTTTTTGCAGTATTGAAATCCCAGTTTGTTGTAATCTGTCCGAGAATTTTAGCCTGCTCCTCACGGTTAAGCGATGCTTTGCTTTTTCGTGCGATTGCTTCGCTTGAATTTTTAACTATGAATGTTCCATCAGCAATTTTCGGCTGAAGAACTTTCCAGGCACCTTCGAAGAAAATGAATGCGTTGTTATCAGAAGCAGCGCCCGCGTAAAGATATAAAGGAAGTCCTTTGCCTTTCGCGTTATCAACAAGATATTGCGCCTGCTGCGCGCCGACTGCAATACTGTCAAAAGTCACATAGTAATCAACAGAAGCTGTTTCTCTGATCAAGCGGTCATAGGAAATAACTTTAATGCCGGCTTTGTTTGCAGCGTCCGCTGCTGCAGCTGCCGCAGTTCCATCCTGTGGACAGATGATAAGAACTTTGATACCTTTAGTAATCAGGTTCTCAACATTTGTTTTCTCTTTTGAAGAATCTCCCTGGCTGAAAAGAAGTTCAACATTGTAGCCTTTTTTTGCGAGAGCTTCTTTAAAGCGAGTTTCATCCTGAACCCATCTAGGCTCATCTTTTGTCGGAAGTACAATTCCTACAGAAAGTTTTTGTTTATTACCGCCGCATCCGGCAACAGTGACTACAGTAAATATTACAAATAGAATAAATACTGCTAATTTTGAAAATTTGTTAAACATAGCTAATCTCCTCTTTTTATTTTGATTATAATTTAAAATACCATTTTATTTATCTTTTGTAAATGTAACTAAAGTCACAATAGTTCAATAATTTTAGACCATCAGAAAAAAAATACAAACTGTGACTTAAGTCACAGAGGAAATTTGAAATTTTTTTTTCAACATCCGGCAATATTTATTTTTTAATAACTCAAATGGGATGAAATAACAGAAAAATGTTATAAAACAAAAAAACTAAAATTCAAACCCAAGTCCAATCCGCTAACAAATATTCGAAATACAAGATTAACACCAATGACCGCAGAAAAATTAAAAGTCGTGGAACAAATTGAAGGCAGTAAAGACAGCGATCATTAAACATGCCGATTACTGCTGAAATTTATTACAAGGTGCTCTAAAAACTAATGTTTTAATGTTACGTGTCGGCCCCATCGAAGATGAAACCAGCATTCGCGATTTTACCATAAAATGTAAATTATGTTTTTAGGACGTCCCCGTAAATTGATAAATAACAAAAAAACTCCGGTCATGAGAACCGGAGTTTTTATTTGATATTTTATGACACTATTTTAAATAATCTTAAAGACCTTTAAAATCAGAAGCCTGGTAGTAGCCTGAGTTAACAAGAACAGATTTTACATTTGCTTTATCAACAGTAACGACTGCAGACTGAATAGCAGGAACATCTTTTTTACCGTTATTGTATGACCCAGATGCAGATTGAGATTTGACTTCAAGAAGAGCAACAGCCGCGATGATTGCATCATCTACAAGTGATCTAACATCTTT
>JBFZEW010000487.1:0-4898 GCA_041306665.1 Spirochaetota bacterium
TTCGTTACAGCTGTAAAAAATGATTTCTTTGTCAGTGATGCTCCAGATAAAAGTACAATGGATTCTGATGTAAAACGTATAGAATATTACTTAAAACAGGATCCGTCATATCCGGATTTAAATTTCTTAATTAGAAAGGAGTTCATTCTGTACAGTTATGTTGCCGAGGAATTTGAGGAACAAGGTTTGAAAAATTTTTCTGAAGAATCGATTATCCTAAAGAATGTTAAAGACATTAAATTCGAATATTATAATGGAAGCTGGGGAAATAAATGGGATTCGTCTCAGTCAAAAAAAATACCAGAGGCTGTAAAAACAATAATTACATTAAATGATTACAGCGGGAAAGAGCAATCTTTCAGCTTCATTTCAAAATCTGGAATACTTAAATGAAACTGAAATTTATATTTAACAAATTCGTAGAAAATTATAATAAACGTGCCGAACAGTTTCAGAGCAAAGGAATCGTAAAGTTTTATTTTAATAATAACGGATATATCTTAATTGTGGTACTGACAATTACTGCTCTTCTCATTTCAGTGTCATCGCAATTTTTATTAACAGCTCAGCAGAATATCAACTATATGAAAAAATTCCGTAATGAAGCAATTGCTGAACAAATCGCCTCTTCAGGTCTCCAGCTTGCTTCTTTCATTCTTGAGGCTGACCAAAAAGGATTTTCTTCAATGATCAGCAGTAAATCAGACAGCAACAATAAAAATATTGACTCATACCATGATGTTTGGGCTTTTGAATTTCCTGATGTGCCGATTGAAAACAGCACAGTTAAAATTTCAATTGAAGATTCGCAGTCAAAATTGAATATTTCCGCAGTTTCAAATCAGTATGTTCCGCAAACTCCCTATTATAAAATATTAAAAAAGTTTTTTAATAATATTGGACTTGGAAGCGAATACTGCGATTCGATTCTTGATTGGGTTGATGCTGACAATTCTAGAAGTGCATACGGAGCAGAGGAATATGATTTCTATTCGACTAGCAGCAACTATTATAAATGTAAAAACGGTCCTTTCGACTCTGTTGATGAACTGCTTCTTGTAAAAAATTTCACTCCTGAAATTTACTATGGACTAAACATCCATGCTGTTAAAGATAATGACGCAGATAAAATTTCTGTTGATAATAATAAATTTACATCTGTTTTTGGAATGGACGCAAACTTGGAAGAAATTAAAATTGGGCCCGAAAAATCTCTGAAACTTAATAACTATTTCCGCGTTTATGGTGATAATACGGATTTCATGAGCAATCTGAATAAAATAAATATAAATACTGCATCATTTCGTATTTTATCTGCATTGACAGATGAAATAACTGATGATAAAGTGACAGAAATAATCAGGAGAAGATCTCAAAAACCGTTTAATTCCGTGAATGAAATAAGCGATCTTGTTACTGATGAATCAGTTAGAAATAACCTTCTGACTGTAAGTTCAAATATATATGAAATCAGCATTACGGCAAGCACGGAAAAAAATGAAAAAAAAATTACAGCTTTTTACAATCGCGCATCAAAAAGATATTATTACTTGAGTATTCATTAAAGAGGATCATTTTGTTTAAAAAAATTGCAGCCATTGATATAGGTTCAACTTCGATTAAGTTAATCAAAGCTGAACAGAAAATAAAAAGCCTGAACATTATTTCAATCAGTTCAGAGCCAATTGAACAGGGTGTTGAACGGAATGTTGCCGTTTCCAACGCGATGGAATATCTGTTATCAAAAGAAAATTTTGAAAATTTTACTGTAATTGCAAACATCCCATCAGATTTAATCGTTCTTCGCACTCTTGAATTTCCTTTCAGCGATGCTGAAAAAATTTCAAATGTAATCTCAATTGAAGCAGAGGAGAAACTGCCCTATCCGGTCGATGAAACATTAAATGATTTTCAGTATTTAAAATCAATACAAAATACCCGTGTTCTTTTTGCGGCAGCTGAAATAAAGGCATTTGAAGAATTCATGTCAATTTTTAAAGATCTGTCAATTTCTTTGAACAGCATTACTATTGATTGCAACGCTTTATTTGAATGTTTTAACTACTTTCAGTTTGAAACCGGTAATGTAATCCAGATTGATTTCGGACATTCAAAGACAACTGTGAATTTTATTTCCGCAAATGAACTGATTTATACAAGATCAATTTCTACCGGAATTTCAAGTATTATCGAAATTATTTCAGATTTGCTTAAAATTTCATTAGATGATGCGGAATCCTTATTCAAAAATATTCAGATAGATATTGCCAATATAGACGCAAATTTTGAAAATGAAATATACAAATCATACAAATTAAGCAAAGCGAAATTTTTAAAAGTTAAATCTGCTATTCAGGAAGTTTTCACGGAAATTTTAAATGAAGTAAAACTCACAGAAAAAAGCATCTATGCTGAATATGGCGAGATATATTTTTCAAAAGTAATTATTTCCGGAGGCGGTGCAATAATTACAGGAATCGAAGAATTTGTAACTGATACAATCAGCATTAAGACTTCACGCCTTGAATTTCTTCCTCAGTTTAATGATCTTCAAATTCGAACAAGGTTCTGTTCGTCATTCGGTCTTATTTTGTCATATTTAAATAAATCCACAAAGAAAATCAATTTTTTAAAAGATAACAGTAGCAATGGTAATTTTAATTTTAACATTAAAAGTTATCAGTTTGCCGTCTGTATTTCCGCGTTTGCGATTATTGCGCTTCTATTTTCAATAATTATAAATTCTATCTTTAATTATACTGCAAAAAAAAGTGATGAAACAGCGCTTAGAAATTATTTTTCAAAATCGTTTCAATCCGAATTAAAAGAAAGTGATGATCCTGTACAAAGTGCGCGAGATATTGTTTCAGCGCAAAAAAAAGAACTAAGTTCAGTCAAATCAATTTTGCCATCCGATCTTACAATAATTAAAAAAATTGAAGGTATTACTGCTAATTTTGAAATGGATGAATCATTTACTCTTACTGATTTAACTGTTGATGAAAAAAACATTAAAATCAGCGGCGAAACGATGAACAGCCAGAACATAGATGTTTTTAAAAATAATTTGCTGAAATCAGGACAATACGAATCTGTTACACTGAATACAAATATGTCATCCGGCAAAATAACAAAATTTTCAATACAGATAAAATTAAAACAGTGAGATTATGAAAAAATTATCAAAACGGGAAACACTATTATTAAAATTACTCGGCGGAATATCTGCGGCAGCGGTTTTTTATCTTTTTATCATTCAGCCCGTAATTTTCAACAGCAACGCTTCCGTTGAAACATCTCAGGATATAAATCAGCTTGAGGTTCTTTCAAAATTGAATATTGAACACAATAATCTTAAGAATGAAATAAATTCATACAATGCAGTTTTAAATAATACTGATGATAATATGAATACTTTAGTTCAATCAAATGCTGAAATACTTAATATTTCTAAAAATATTGAATATACTAAAAGAACTCAAACTAACATTCAAAATAAATATGTAAAAATAACTACTGATGTCAAGATAAATGCTGTGACGAGTGAATCAATTCTCCAATTCATTTCAAAAATTGAAAATAATGAAAAATTAGTTTTCGTTACTTATGTAAACATTCATAAAGGTCTGAAAGAAAAAGAACTTTATGATGTTCTTTTAAAAATAAATACATTTACAAAGATGAACTAAAATGAAACATTTTAAATTAAAAATTTTTAAATTATTAAACTCTGTGAGCTCATTTATTAAACAGGCGATGAATGTGGAAAAAAAACATTCATATTTAATTCTTTTCATCATATCCTTTATTTTTTTTATCATTATTCTTTTCCCTTATGAAAACATTATAACAAAAAAAATAAATTCAATGAAATTCAGTCAAGTTAAATCTGTTTTCATTGATAATCCAAATTTTAATCTTTTCGGAAAACAAAGCGCTGATGCATTGAACGTTTTACTTCTTAGCAATACAGAAATTACTATTAAAAAACTTACCGCAGACGTCTCACTTTTCAAATTTTATTTTAACAAAAAATTAATTACAGATATAAAAAGTGAAATTTTTAAGATAACTTTTAAAAGTTCAAGCATCGAAGGAATATTTAATTTAACAAGCAATCTTAAACTTGATGAGCATAATTACCCTCTCGCGGGAACTGCCGGTTTAAAAGCTGAAAATATTATTCTGCATAAAATTTCGTTGAGCGGATTTAATTTCAATACAATAAACATAAAATCAATACGTTCGGAATTCGCAATCGAGAATAATAATTTAATGATTAAGGAATTCATTTTTTCAGGAAAAGATCTTAATGGTAAAATACGCGGTAACGTGCGACTGAATAAAACCTTTAGAAACTCTTCGCTTGACCTTACCATTGATATATCCTCAGGTTCTGCGATTATTAAAGATTTTGAAATTTTTATAAGTCCTTACGTTAATCCTGATACAAGTACAATCAGCGTTGCGATATCCGGAACAATATCTACTCCGAGTATTAATCTTAAAAAGAGCATGTAAATGAAAATTATTATCGGGCAATTTTCAGGTTTCTGCATTGGTGTAAAAAAAGCAATTTATCGAATTTCAAATGAGCTTAACAGCAAAGAAAAACCATTAATTTACGGTGAAATCATTCACAACCCGCAGACTGTATCTGTTTTAAATTCAAGAGGACTTGAAAAAATTTCAGATTTAAATTCCATTAAAAATAAAAAAGTAGCGATCAGAACACATGGAATTCCATTTTTTGAACTTAAGAGCATCAATAAAACGGCTGCGCAGACTATCAATCTAACATGTTCAAAGGTCGCAAGAGTCCAGGGTATTATTAAAAAGTATGCCGCGGAGGGCTGTTTTACGGTCATACTTGGCGATAAAAATCATGCGGAAGTGGA
>JBFZEW010000488.1:0-9486 GCA_041306665.1 Spirochaetota bacterium
GAACCCCGGTCAGATAATCATTGGTGCTGATTCCCATACCTGCACTCTTGGCGCGATAGGGGCTTTTGGAACAGGAATGGGCTCGACAGACATTGCCGCCGCCATCGCGACCGGTGAAACATGGCTTAAGGTGCCTGAGTCCATTAAAATCAATTTAACCGGAAAATTGCGCAAGGGTGTTTTCCACAGAGATATCATTCTGTATGTAATCGGGAAATTGGGAGCGGATGGCGCTAATTACCGGACTCTTGAATTTACAGGACCCGCTGTAAAATTTATGACTGTTCCAGAACGTGCGGTACTTTGCAACATGGCTGTCGAAGCCGGAGCAAAAAACGGAATCGTCGAACCTGACGAGATGTACGCAAAATATCTCGCGGAAAATGGAAGATCATCTTCAGCAGGAAAATATTTTCAAAGCGATAAAGATGCACAATATTTTTCGAAGATGGACGTAGATATTTCAAAAATTAATCCAGGTGCTGCAATGCCGCATAATGTTGATAATTATTGTGAAGTTTCTGAACTTGAAGAAAGATGTATTAAAATAAATCAGGGATTTATCGGAGCATGTAGTAATGGAAGAATTGAAAATTTACGCGAAGCAGCAGAAATTCTTAAATCTTTCAAAATAAACAAAAATGTAAAGCTAATGATTTCTCCTGCATCACAAAAAGTTTATGCACAGGCATTGAAAGAAAGGTTGATTGATACATTAATTTCAAGCGGTGCAGTAATTCTTAATCCCTCATGCAGTGCATGCTGGGGCGGTTGTCAGGGAATTCTTTCAAAAGGAGAAGTATCAATTTCAACAGGCACAAGAAACTTCCGGGGAAGAACGGGTCATGCCGATTCGGAAATATATCTCGCATCAGCAGCGACCGTTGCTGTGTCCTGCATTGAAGGATACATCTCAGATCCGGTAAAATATTTATGATTCAAATTTAAAATGAATATAAAACATTCATCACAAAGCCGCCGCGTAATAAAGATAAATTACGCGGCATCAGTAAAAAAATACATGCAAAGACACGAAGCATGTATAGTTCGCAAAGCACGGAAAATTTTAAAAAATAGAATTCAAAATTCTGCCGCTTTGAACTGATACTTTTTCAAATTCGTAATACACCATCCTGATTGAATCGTCATTCGATTTGCCCCAGCGACAAAAAATAATGATTTACAAACAAAACGGTTCAAGTAAATTCTGGAGAAACATATGGAGAAGTTCGGACATGGCGGAAAAATCCAAAAATAAAAGATGGAAAAGTCAAATTAAAAAACTTGCAGCTCTTGGCGGCGCTGTATTCGGCGCATTAATGGGGAAATATTCCGGAATGGCGATTGCTGCACCGGCGTTCATGTTTATTTTGTTTTATTTCTTGATTAAAAAATTTATCAAGAAAGATAAAAAATGTTTTTTCATTGAAACATCTTCTCTTTTATTTGCACATGCTTTGTGGATGCTTTCCGGAATAATTTTATTCTACATGCGAAACGGCCGATCATTTGAAACAATGAGCATTGTTTCCGCGTCCGAAGCTTCAGTGTACATTATAATTGCGGTATTCATTCTCGTAAAACCGCTAAAACCAGCTATAATATCTCTAATTACTCTGGAAACATGCTTTATTGTATATAACCTAATCAATATTTTTTCAATCGAGTCCGGATCAAGCGAACATAAAGCGCTTACTGTTCATATATTATTACGCGCTTGCATCATAATATACGCTTCATTAGGACTAAAAAAATGGAACAAATTTTCTACAGAAATACGAAAGCATAATTTATAAAACACACTTTCTGATTGTGCGTAAAAAATCATTGCATTTGGAAAAAATACAAGGCTCCAAATACACCAGCGGCACCCACAACAGCAATAGTTGCAATCATAATGGCTTTTCTGTATCTTATGCTGAACTTTGCCTGTGATGAACCTTTTTTAATTACATCGCCGCAGCGGCTGCAGAATTCCGCGCCATCTGAATTTTCAAAAAAACATCTTTGACATCTCATGATCTGCTCCAAATATGAAATTTAATTGTTCAATATGTAACTTCCCAGCTTAAAAGTCTCTTCAGTGACAAATACAGCTTCGCAATATTCATTGATGAGGAATCTCCATAATCTTCCGGATATCAATGATCACTTCCGGCATGAAGCGGTCATTAATTCATGCCGTTATATTTATAATCCTTATTCTGTGAAGTCAAGCCGCATTTTATTTTTTAACTTTCGACAGAAAGACTTTTTTAAACCACTGCTTTTTGATTGTTATGATGATAATTATCAGCCAAAGCGGAATTAGTATTATAGCCGCGTACACAAGCTTCAGCATAATTTCAGCCAATAATATAAACGCTTTTTTGTAGTCCGGCACTGTTATACTTCTTGCAGGCAAAGGACCTGTTACTGAAATATTTACAGTAGTCCACGTAATTTTATCTTCAATCTGCCATTTGTTGAAACGAGCATCGTCCAATGCGTTCTCTGATTCAGCCAGAGACTGCTCAATGCCGCTGAAATTTCGATTCGCCGTCGAAGCCCGGTCAGTATACGCGGATCTTCTTTTAATGCGCGATTCTTCCCGCTCCTGCTGAATGTCATTAAGTATTTTATCAGGAGTATGATCGACAACCTCAATAGATTCTGATTTTAAAATTCCGAGCGCGTTGAATTCCTTCAAAGCAGTCAGGTAATTTTTTGTTTCTATCATTATTTCAGAATTAAAATATGGACTATCGGAATCTGCGGAGGTGGAAGCGCTTTTTATGTATCCGTATTTTTCAACAAGATGCAGGAGCATCTCCCTTGATTTGAGAATATCCTTTGAATCATACTGCAGCCCGACTCTGTATTCTAGCAGACGATTTTTCCCGGCAGGGAATTCTCCGAAATAAGGAGTTTTAATTCCTTCAGAATCCTTCAAATTCGATGTTTCTTCTGTTAATATCGTTTTTTCTTTCGCTTCAATTTCATCTGCCGCTGTTACTAAATCTTCACTTTCAGAAACAGCCGGCAAAGCGGAAACTTCATTTTTTGCTATCTTATCCTGATCCGGTGACTTTGAACATGCCTGCAGCATACATACCGCTAAAATTAAAACTGCCAGTTTCTTCATTTTCGCACCTCTTTATTATTTCTATTTCCATTATTCTTACATCTTATATGATCTGACAAAATCCGCGTTTTCAGGTTCTCATTATTTATAAAATTTTGATAAAAAAATTCTTTTATATTATTTTCACCAGTATGACGTCAAACAATGACAGTTTATCAGCGCAGTGTATAGAATATTGCCAAATATCGGTTTGAATTACAATTATTTTTCATCAGACGCAATAAAAATAATTATATTTCAAACCTGACATAGCGCTGTCAAACAAGCATGATATAATACTCTTTATATTGAGGAAAGAACATGAAAGAAAGACCTGACTTTGACAAGATTACATCCAGCGAAGAATTCAATCTCTGGTACTGGTATGTTTCAGAATTGCGCAGAATCTGCCGAAACATAAATATTCCGCATAAAGGAACTAAAGCGGAACTTGAAAAAAGAATTTGCTGTTTTCTTGACAACCTGGAATATGATAATTGCACGGAACCGCTGAAACGCGCGAAACGGAGCGGCAATTTAATTACACTTGAATCATCAATCATTAAAGAGGGAATCCGGGGCAATGAAGAGTTCAGGCAATTCTTATCGCGATATTTCAATGTAAAACGATTTAAATTCACCAAGGAAATGATGGCTTCAGTCAGATTTGCCGAAAATAAACGTGATGAAAATTTCACGGTAAAAGACGCGATTGAAGCGTATGAGAAGTTCAGCCTTAAAGGAATTTCCAATTGCGCGCAGGACGATAAAATTCTCCGATGGAATCAATTTGTAAAAGATTTCTGCAAGGATGAACGGTCTTCAGATATTAAAAAAGCGCTCGCAGCTGCAGCTTTTCTGTGGAAAAAAGTCCGCGAAGGAAAAGGATCAAAAAAATATCATCCGGAAATGTTTGATTTACTTCCGGATGAATTTTTCAAAAAATAATTGTCATCATTTAAAATTAAAAAAGTCTTGTACCGATTCATGTTTACGAAAAAACAATACAGTGACTATCACTCCGAATAAAAAAGTTGAGGACGCTGTTTCAATTAAGTGACTCATCCGTATACTTGCTGAGGGAATGATAGGATTTGAAAGAATGTGCGCCGCATTCTGCGGAAAACTTACAAATATTCCTATTAAAACAGATGTGAAAATAATTTTTTTATCAGAATTAAAAATCAACGGTACGGCAAACGCGGTCCAGATTAAACCTCTTAAAAACTGAAAAGGGAAAAACAGCGGTTCGCTTTTTGCTGTGTTAATTGTATGCGCAAAAAAAGGTACAAGGTCAGTTGTTCCGGAATAAAAACTTCTGACTTCAGGATTCTGCCAAGCGATAAAATAACCGGCGAGCCAGTATAAAACCACATATGCTGCCCCGGCGATGCATGATTTTATCATCCATTGCCCTGACGGCATTTTAACTATTCTGAATTCACAGTCATTGTTCTTTAAAAAAGATTTTCCGCATATGACAACCGCTGCCGGAATGAAAATGAAAGCAACCGGTAATCCCATTAAAAACAGACCCTTCAGAACTTCAGGGCTGACGGTAACATCCGATAAAAAATACCAGGTTTCAAGCTGCATGACAAAAGTTACTGCTCCATAATAACAGACAGATAAAACGGCCATGAGCCTCCAGCCTTTCAGCCTGGAACTGTTAATGAGAACAAATATTAAAACAGCGTTCACTATTGATATAATAATTATACCAGCTCCGTCAGATACAATTCCCGGATCAGTCGCGTCAGCCGGCAATAACCCTTTTAAAAACATGCTTCCGAGAACAAAAAACACAGGGAAAAGAAGAGTAAGGACAATCAGACGAATTAAAATTTTCAATACTTTTGAAATTTTCATTTTTACCTCTTTGATTAATCAGCTGCTGAAATTAAAATTTTTTAATAATTTTATAATCAAGTGTCAATTAAAAAACTAAATAACATCTAAGAAGCTGGAAACATAAAATTTTAAGTTGACCACATTGTGCTTTCTTTACCATATAAGCATACATAAATTTTCGGAGAAAAAATGAAAAGTATTGAAAAATTCACCGACAAAGCTTTAAACTATAAAAAGTTCAGACCTTCATATCCAAAAGAACTTTTCAGCTATCTTATTGCCGAAAATATCATTTCCAGCGAGTCATGTACCGCGGATATCGGCGCAGGAACGGGAATTTTCACCGCGTTGACCGCACCCCATGTCATGGAAATCATTGCTGTAGAACCGAACGCAAAAATGATGGAATCGTGCGCTGAACACTGCAGGAATCTTACTAATGTTAAATACATGCAGCAAAGCGCCGAAAACACTAAAATTGAAAAGTCTTCAATTGACACAATCACATGCGCTCAGGCTTTTCACTGGTTTGACAGAGAAAAAGTCAAAACTGAGTTTAAAAGAATTTTGAAACCCGAAGGTCATGCAGTCCTGGTTTGGAATTCCAGAGTACCTGACTCTGATGTATCAAAAAAATCTTCTGAATTATTCACTTCGATATGTCCGGAATTCAAAGGTTTCTCAGGCGGCGCAGGCACATTGCCGGAGGAATACAATGATTTTTTCAGAAACGGAAAATGCGCATATACCAGTTTCAGCAACTACCGCTTCGAGACACTTGAAAGTTTCATCGGCAGCAGCCTGTCAGCCTCATACGCGCCTCAGGAAAACAATCCCAAATACAAAGATTTCATTTTAGGATTAACTGAAATATTCAATTCGTTAAGCATTAATGAAGTGCTGACAATTCCGAATTTAACCCATTGCTTCGCGGGTAAACTGTAAGGAGAAAATCATGGAAATAAAAAACATATTACAGGAATTGAAAAACGCGCCGGTAGATAAAGGCTCGAACATAAAACATGCCAAGCTCACCGGCGATGAAAATCTTTCAATTTTCGCGGCTGAAGTAAATCCTCGAAGTCATCTTAATCCGCATTACCACAAAAATGGAATAGAAACATATCAAATTTATTCCGGCAGCGGAATCATGAAAACGGGAACGCTTGACGGAATTTCTGTAACATGGAAAAACAGCGACGTCGTTACGCAGGGAGATTTTTTCAGCATTCCCGAAAACACCGTTCATCAAATAGTGAATGATGCCGACAATGCGCTGATTCTGATATTTTCATGCCCGGCTGAACATCTATCATCTGACAGACATTTTGTAGCGAAAGAAGAAACTCCATGAAAGAATTTAATTTTAAAAAAATAGACGCGTTCACGTCAGGTAATTCTTCGGGGAACCCCGCAGGGTATATTTCACTTTCTCCGGATGAAGAAATCTCGGAAAGTGAAATGCAGAAGATCGCTTCCGAACTTGGTGATTTCGTTTGTGAAACAGCGTTTGTCCGTCCGCTGAATAACGCTGACGCTGATTATGATTTCAGATTTTTTTCAAAAGAAAAAGAAGTCCCTTTCTGCGGACACGCGACCATCGCTGTGTGCAATGAATTAATCCGGGAATCTGAAAATCTTGCGCAAAAGAGTTTTTTTAAAATCAAAACCCAAAGCGGAATTCTCCGGATATTCAACGAATCGAAGTCAGAAAATTCCGTTTATCTCGAAGCCCCGCAGCCGGAATTTCACAATCTCAAAATATCACATGAAGAAGCCGGCAAAGCGCTCGGCATAAACATAAACGAAATCAACAAATCAGAAGAACTTTGCTGTCTGACTGTGGGTCAGAAATTTCTGCTTGTTCCTTTTAAGTCATGCGGCTCGGTAATTAACTACTCTCCCGTTTTTCAGGAACTGAGAAGTTTTTTTCAATCAACCGGAATTGAAATCATTGTGATATATTCTGACAGCACCGTCTTCAAAGAAAATGATTTCAGAACAAGAGTGTTTCCGCCCGCTTTCGGTTATCTTGAAGATCCCGCTACAGGATCGGGAAACGCGGCGCTTGCCTATCACCTGATTAATAACCGCGGATGGTCTAAGGATAAAATTTCCATTGAACAGGGAATTTCAAAAAAAGTTCCTAACATAATAAAATTAAAAAAAAGCAGTCAGTCAGTTCTCATCGGGGGAAGTGCTGTCGCGAGAATTAAAGGAAAATATATAATATGAAAATTCAAAAAATCTTCAGCAGTCTGTTTTTTTTACTGGAAAAAATATCAAAATTTCTCACAGCAGTTGTATACGCGGTAATCATTTTTTTTTCACTGATTCCTTCAGGCATTCCATCGTATAATAATTCAGATAAAGTCGGTCATTATCTCGCATATGCAGCGCTGGGTTTTATCTGCAGTTTTACTTTCAGAAATAAAATATTTCTTTTTATGATCGTAAATTTCTGCATGAGCTGTTCAATCGAAGTTATTCAGCATTTTATTCCCGGAAGATCAATGTCTGTTTTTGATGAGCTTGCTAATGTAACCGGTCTTCTTACCGGATATTTAATTTACAGACTTACGATAAAATTTGAACGAAGGATTACAATCTAATGGATGGAACAAACAGAGCGGACATAAAACCCGGAATAAAAGTATCAGTCGTGCAGAAACCGCATCAGAAAACCGGCCAGCTTACAGAAGGAGTCGTAAAAGATATTCTCACAAGCGCCCCTGTGCATCATCGCGGAATCAAGGTCAGACTTACTGATGGAACGGTCGGAAGAGTAAAACAGATTCTTTGAAATTATGTTTTAAACTTTTCGCTAATAGTATTATGGACGAGCATGGAATTTAAATAAAAAACTCATCATGAAATCATTCAGTGCTTTCGGATGAGTTTCATATAATGCCGGTTAATTTAATTCAAAGTCTCCTAATATTTCCTCAACAAGCCCGATATCCTGAAACCATTCATTTGCAACTTCAACTGAGGATTCAGAATCAATATCAATTAAACACGAAATATTGAAAACTTCTTCGACAAACTGTTTATTTTCCGCGATAATAAACGGATCATAATCACCGACATCATTAAACTTTAATAACATCGTTGATCCTGACATTACAGCAACAACAATAACAGCTGCCGCAGTCGCTCTGGCGTAACTTACAGACGCTTTTTTAAATTCAATCACCTTATTTTCTTTTTTACCGATGTTTTCGAAAACAAACTTTTGAATATTTTTAGTTTTTTTATTTAATTCGTTTTTGCACTTTGCGTTCATGCCGTGAAAAGTATTATAAAAATTTCTGCATGTTGCACACTCAGCAAGATGATCATTCAGTTCAGGAGTTAAGGATTTTCCGTCATCAAGAAAATTCTGAATCTGCTCTTGAAATGCTTTACATGAATTCATATCCTGCCTCCGATAAAATTTTATGGAACTTTTTTCTCGCTCGATGAAGATCTGATTTAACAGTTCCAGGTTTTCTGTTAACAATGCTGCTTATTTCATCAATTGACTTGCCTTCAATGTCTTTGAAAAATATAATCATCTTATTATATTCTTTCAATCTAAAAAGATGCCGATAGAACTCATCGTTTGCTTCTTCTTCAATGAATTTTTTCTCAGGACTTTCGACGTATTGGTTTTTTATGTAAAATATAGATAATAATTTAGAATTTTCCATTGAATTCCGTCTGATATAATCTATTGCTTTATTTTTAACGAACCTGTAAAGATATGTTTTAAAAGAGGAATCACCTCTGAATTTTTTTAAACTTGAAAACAGAGAAATCAAAACGTTCTGTTTCACGTCATTAATATCATCAGAATTTCCATTTAACATTACATATAGCATTCTGTTTACATCCTGGTCGTAAAGTTTAATCAGCTTTTCGAATGCTTTATTATCTCCGTTGTTGAACTGTTCAATGAGCTTTATGTCAGATAACATATCATCCTTCAGCTGATTTCTCCTTACGTTTTATTTCAGTTACTTTTTATTTTTATTCTTATTTTTATCATCCGTTTTTTTCTGAGACTGTTTATCATCATCCCTGTTGTTTTTCAACATTTTAATCATTTTATCGTAATTTTCAGTTCCCATTATCTCTCTGGTTTTAACGCGTTTTTCAATATCAGCCATTTGTATTTTAAGCTGATATTCAAGGGAATCCCGCATTATTTTTTCAACCTTTTTCATGTCAACTTTTTCCTGAATCAGCTCTCTTTCAAGCATCGCTTTTTGAAGTTTAAGTTCACTTTCCGCCTGCTTCTTTTTTTCTTCAGATTCTGCTTGTACTTTTTTGATTTGTTCAATTTGTTGATCGGATAAATTATATCTCTCCTGAAATTTTTTATCCATTGTATTTGCCGCCAACCCGGTTGCTGTAAATACGATTATCGCGAAAACCAATAATTTTTTCTTCATGACACTCTCCTAAAGTTTATTTATATATTAGTCGAATTATATTTTTCAAGGTTGCAGGTATTTGCGATATTTCCATTAAAAAGCATATTTTTATCC
>JBFZEW010000489.1:0-2901 GCA_041306665.1 Spirochaetota bacterium
AAAATATATTTCCGTTTTTCTGCTTTGAGACAATCATTTAAATATTCAATTTCTTTTGCAATATTTTCAGTGTCAGCACGATTCCATACAGAAGGATTCACATAAACAAGATCATAAATAGTTTCATCTTTTCCATTACCCATTGATGATTCTGTAAAAAGCAAAAGACTATCTTTAGTATATGATTCGAATTCTATTGTATTTTTATCGGCTCCTCGAATAAGTGGTTTTAATTGAAGTATAGCAAAATCAGGATTACCATTTTTTCCATTAAGATTAACTGCAAATTCAATCTCTATTGGAGTTCCCATTGCTTTTGCACCAAGTTCAAGAATTATCGAAAGAGTTTCTGCAAAGGGAAATGTTTCATATTTTAAAATTGGTGCAAAATTTATTATCCGTGGACCTTGAGTACTTGCTCCTGGAACAATTCTATTATTTGCCAAATCAAATGTAGATGCTACATCTCGGAGTGTTTCGTGACTTTCTGCAGCGCTTACATCAAGGACTTTATAACAGACTTCCTCTCCTTTAGATAAATCTTTTTGACTATCATTACAATCAATCGTATAAAATTGATGCTGGACAGAATTTAACTGATTTTCAGGTGATAAAATATCAAGCTTAGGATATTTAGGACAAAATCGAAAACATTCACCACCATCTACTACATACGCTCCAAGACCAAAAGCTGCTATACAAAGTCCATCCTCTGGTTTAAGATAACTTACAGGATAATAATTATATGATTGTGCAGTTCCTGAAATATGCGGATAAAAATAATTATCATGAAAATCACCTACTATTTCCTGAATTACTATTGCCATCCGTTCTTCTTCAATTTTATAATTCGCAGTTTCAAAATATGTTTTTGCAGTCTTTGAAAACATTGAAGCATATACTAATTTTATTGCTTGACAAAATTGCGATAGCCTTATATCGAAATCGCTGTGGCTATTTGGCAAAAGAAAAGTTTCATAAATGCCTGAAAAAGGCAACATAAGCATATCTTCAAATAAACCTGACGATCGAACGGCAAGAGGCTTTGTATTATTTTTTAAAAACTTTTTAATTTTTTCGATGGTATTTTGAGTCATTCTACCTTTTATAAAATCATTTTTTATTTGTTCATATGGAGCTTCTTCATATGCATAATGCCATAAATTATTTGATTCTACAAACATATCAAACTCATCAATTCCTATTACCGCGGTTTGAGGAAGAATTACATTTACATTTTTTAGATACAAAGCAAAATCAAAATTTTCGATAAGATTTTGTGTAAAAGTTATTCCTCTTCCTTTTCCACCAAGGGATCCATTTGCAAGACGTATTATATGTGAATCATGGTCATTTGTATTACCGTCAAAGTTTAAAATAGATCCTCTATTTTTAAATCGAACAAGATCATCCAATATCTGAATGATAAAACCACGTATTTCTTCTAAATTCTTAAAATCCGAGATTCTATATTTTTTTAAAATCCATGCAAATTGTATTTCACCACGAGCCATAAGCCATGCTGAAAAATGATTTCTGACTGCGTGAAATAAAAGACTCTCAGGAGGTATTTGTTTTAAAAATTTAATGAACTCATCCATGTTATTGGCTCGACCAATTTCATTTCCTAAAGGATTTCTAAACACAAATGAACCAAAACCTAAGTTTTCTTTTATGAAACGTTTTAGTTCAAGATCAAGTGAATTAGAATTTTTATCTGCAAAAAAAGCACCTAACTGCTCGGCTTTATAACGATTATCTAATTCTGAACTTTGAATCATAACAGGTAAATCAGGGATTCTTTTTTTGGCCATTTCTAAAAACTGAAAACCAGCATTAGGATCGAGTACACAATTTTTTTTAAATCGAACATCTGATATTACCGCTAAAATATATTGTTCATATTGAGTAAATATTTTTTCTGCTTCTTCATAACTTGTTGCAAGCAATATTTTCGGTCTTGCACGCATACGTAATATTTTATTTGTCTCAACTAGATTTTCATCTTCGATTAAAGATTGGGTTTGCTTCATAATCACTGAATACATAATAGGCAAATATCGTGAATAATATCGAATAGAATCTTCAATTAATAATATTACACGAACCAAACCAGTGCCGGTATCGTATTTAACATTATTTAAATCTTCAACATATTTTAGCATTCCGACAAATAATTTTGAGTACCCGTTCCAGACAAAGGTTCTATCTATATAAGCATATAAAGGACAATCAATATTCAATACAGTGAAACTTGCATTGTTATTTAATAGTAATAAAACAGGTATTTTATCATTGATATTTTTTAATATCTTGGCTAATTCAAGTGGTGAATCAAGGTCTAATCCTGCCATCAAAATTACCATATCATACGAATTTTTTTCATACAGCGAAACTGCAGATTCATTTGTATATGCACTTGTTACGCGAGGCGCTGATGATAAACTAAGCTGATAATATTCACCATAAATTTGTTCAGACAAAGCACCATCAAACTCAACAATAAAACTATCATACAATGTAGCAACGAGTAAAATCTCATGTACTTTAAATGGCATTAGATCATGAAAAATATTTTTTTCATGATGCTGGTTTTCATATGCTGCAACAAGTTCTTCAAAGTACATAATACCAGATCCTTAAAAATAAAATGGGAGAGGCTTAACCTCTCCTTACACGTTTCACATTAAAATAAAAATTTTAATTTCATTACTTGATGATAAGGATTATCTTGATCAATTATACAAGAAGGAAAATCAGGTTGATTTGGAGAATCAGGAAAGTGTTGAGTTTCCAAACAAAATGCAGAATGGAGATCAATGTTGATTCCTTTCGAACCGATATTTTTTGCTGATAAAAATAGTTTAATTTTTAATTATTAATTATTAACTCAAAAAGTTT
>JBFZEW010000490.1:0-8724 GCA_041306665.1 Spirochaetota bacterium
CAAAGGGCTGAGTTCCTTCAGAGGTTCAGAATTTATCATTCCATTGCTGACCATCACATTTTTGATTCCTCTCTCGCGCGCAATTGCAGCTGTTTGTTTTACGAATTCATACCACACGACCGGCTCTGAATAAGTATAAGCTATCATTGATGATCGATTTTCTTCTGCATTATTGATCAAATCAGCGGGAGTCATTGTCGTGAAATTTTCACGGAAGATTTGAGATAACTGCCAATTCTGGCAATATGGACATTTTAGATTGCAGCCGAAAGTTCCGGCAGATAATATGCTGCTGCCGGGATAAAAGTGATAAAGTGGTTTTTTTTCGATAGGATCAACGGCAAGAGAACTCACCTTGCCGAAGTTATCCGTCATTATTTTTCCTTCAATGTTTTTACGAACACCGCACAGTCCGCTTCTATTGAAAGGAATTTTGCATTTATGCGGACACAAATTACAGGTCTGAGTTATCTGATCGCAGTACTCAGCCTCAAACATTATTACACCGCTTCAGCAGGTTTCTTTTTCAGCACTTCGCTTTTTTTTCGCATTCCGTCTTTAATCATTTCACAATTACCTTCGAATACTACTCCATCGGCAATTTTCAATTTTGAAGTCCGGATATTTCCATATAATTTACCGGTAGTTTCAATTTCAAGTTTTGTTACAGCTTCAACGTTTCCATAAATTGTGCCCTTCACTATTACTGTACGGGCTTTTATGTTTGCTTTTACTTCTGCGCCTTCACCAACAACAAGATAACCGTCAGAAATAATTTCCCCTTCGAAAAGCCCATTTATCTGAAGCGATTTTTTAAAATTCAAATCACCGTAAAACTCAGTGTCCTTTCCGAATACAGTTGAAATCATTCCTATTTCGTAAACAGGATTGTTATTTATCTGAATAATCTTTTTTGCCATTAAGAACTCCTATTTGGTAGTCATTGTAAAGACCCCGTCCCAGTCTTCAGGAGGAGGTGTCTTTTTAAAATCCTGGGCTCTGCCAAGATATAGTTTAGAAGGCCCGTCTTCAGGATCAATTTTTAGCGCTGCTGAAAAACTTTCAATTGCAAGATCAAACTTTCTCTGTTTATAAAGCATTAAACCTTTATTATATATTTCAACAACTTTCTTTTTTTCTTCAGTTACCATATAATCCTCCGGAAATTAATTTCTTTCCCTAATTATTGAATATTTAATTGAAAAAGTCAAGTTTTGAAAAAAATAAAGTTATGCATCAATCAAACGCGTTATGACACTCGCGCTGAGATTCATAAATTTCAAAAACTTTATCAAGCATCGTTGTCTGGAAAAGTTTCATTAAATTATCGTTGCTGATGACAAGTTTAATATCTCCGTCTTTATCCTTAATTTTCCGTTTTATGGCAACAAGAACACCCAAAGCCGAACTGCATATATGTTTGACATTAATCATGTCTATGCATATGTTCTCGACTTCATCTTTTATACAATCTTCCAGCATAGATTCAAGCTCTTCGGAAGCTTCCTGATCAATGCGCCCTTCCAATTGAATGATTTCCATATTGTCTGCAGAAATTCTTTTCATTGAAACGCTCCAATTAACATTTTATTTTATTAGATATATAATTACAAAAATGTAAAGATTTTTATTTTTTATCGTGTGTTATTCCTACGGTCAACGAAAATACGTTTTTTGCCCCATTTTTTTTTAAAATTCTTGCGCATTCATTTAATGTCGCTCCTGTCGTAAAAACATCATCTACAAGCAATATGGACGAGTTCTTTAAAAATGAGGCGTTTTTCTGTAAAATCGCGTATGAACCTATGGCATTAATGTGTCTTTGAGTGAAATTGAGGTCTTTTTGAGCGTTTTTTGTTTTATTTTTTACGAGAAAACAGATTGTTTTTTTTTTCATTTTTTTTGATAATTTACAAGCAAGAAGTTCAGCCTGATTAAAACCGCGCGATATTTTTTTTCGCCAGCGCATAGGCACATATGATATATAATCAATATCTACTGTTGAAAAATTTATATGATTTGTAATTTCATGAATAAAATAATCAGATACATGCTTTTTACCGAGGCTTTTATATTGAAAAAGAAGCTTTTGAATCCTTTTATCATAATGAAAAACAGAAAATATTTTATCAAAAAAAATCGAAGACCCGTTTTCAGGCAGAATACTGCCAGATGAATGCTCCCTGGAAAAATCAAGATTCTTTGCGCATCGGCAACACACAGCAAATTTGTTTAAATTATCTTTTCCGCATATATAACATAATTTTGGAAATAGAATATTTTCAGTAATTTTTAACATCATATACCTCTATATATATAACGTAAAAATAAGAAAAAATGTAAAAAAATTTTATAAATTTTATGATTTTTTTAACTTGATAACGAATTAAAATGTGGATTTTTTACTCTGAATTGACAGCAGAAAACCCAATCCAATCATGGACATCATCATGTTTGACCCTCCGTATGAAACGAAAACCAGCGGAATTCCAGTAACGGGGATTATACCGATTGTAATGCCAACATTAATCAAAATGTGGAAAAAATAAATACAGGTAATTCCAGTTGCAAGCAGACTCCCGAATTTATCACCGGCGACAAGAGCCGTTTTCATTGAACGGTACACTATTACAAAAAGCAAAATCAGCAGAAGGAAAGCCCCAATAAAACCCCACTCTTCGCAGATAACGGAAAAAATAAAATCGGATGTCGTTTCAGGAAGAAACCCGAGCTGAGTCTGTGTTCCTTTTAAAATTCCTTTCCCGAAAAATCCGCCCGAACCAATCGCGATTTTCGACTGAATTACATTATAGCCTAAATCATGAGGATACTTGTCAGGATTTAAAAACGCAAGAATTCTGTTTTTCTGATAACCCTGTAAAAGACGCTTAACGACCGGCGAAAAAATGAAACTTAGCGAGAAAACAAAAGACGGCATGTAAATGTAGCGGAATACTTTATTTACAAAAAATAAATGAAGCATATAGAATGTGACTGCGATAAAAAGAAAAAATCCCGCGACAGCGAATACTGCCATTCCCTGATTAAAAAAATCAGAAACAAGTCCTGCTGTTCCGATATCTTCAAAATATAGAAGAGTCAATGGTACTGTTAATGAAAAAAATGCAATTGAAAGAATTGAAACGATATGTGAAATATCCGCACCTCCGACAAACAGCAATGCAAAAAGAATCGGAATAAAAATCATTGCGGTTCCGAAGTCCGATTGAAGGATTATAAACAATATCGGGAAAAGAATTATGATTGCCGGAATGAAAAGCTCCCTGAAGTTGTGAAGATCCCTGTCGCGAAGCTCAATATATTTCGCAAGAAGAATTACGGTGGAGAGTTTCATAAATTCGGAAGGCTGAATCGAAAAAAGTCCAAAATCAATCCATGCTCTGCTTCCGCGGATTATCGGAGCGAAAAATGTCGTCAGTATCAAAATAAATAAATTTATAAGATATATGTGAGGGGCAAAAGCGCCAATAACTTTGTAATCAAGAAATGAAATTCCTATCATGAGAAAAAACCCGATTACAAACCACATAATCTGGCGCTTATACATTCCATTATTAAGTTTATCAACAGGATCAAATCCGGCACTGTAAATAGTCAAAATTCCAAATGAAATTACTATTATAATTACAATTAAAAGCTTAATGTCAAATTTTGTCATGTTGCTGTTTTTATTCATTAAAATAGCCCGCCGTAATCATTGATTGGAAAACCTTTTCCGCGACAGGAACTGCTGTTGCGGCTCCCGCGACACCGCGCTCAATTAAAACCGCAACAACATATTTATCATTTTCTATTTCGGTAAATGGAGCAAAGCCGATGAACCATGCGTGCTGAGCTGATTCATCTTTCCGCGCTGAACGCGTCTGAGCTGTTCCTGTCTTGCCGGCAATCGGTACTTTCAGATAATTTAAACGTGCCGATGTACCTGAAGTTACAGAAAGCCTCATACCTGTTTTGACCGTATCAAGCGTAACTGATGAAAGCGGAATTTCTTTTATTTTTTCTCTCTTATGTTCCTGCAGAATCTGCACATTGTCCTGAGAGCGGATTTCCTTAATTAAATAGGGCTTGTATATTACTCCATTGTTTACGATTCCAGTCAGAAAACTTGCCATTTCTATTGGAGTTACGGCAATGAATCCCTGACCAATCGCGAGATTTACAGTATCGCCGTCATACCAGCTTTGACCGAAGACTCTTCGCTTCCACTTTTGCGACGGAACAAATCCTGTTACTTCTCCGGGAAGATCAACGCCTGTTTTTTCATTCAAGCCGAAATATTCGGCATATTTCATTATTGGAGTCGGTCCAATTTTATATCCAACGTTGTAAAAGTAAACATTGCATGATTCACCGATTGCCTGAAACATGTTGATAGTCCCATGAGCGGTGCTTTTATAACATTGTTTCAGAGTATCTATATAACCTTTCAGAGTGTAATAACCTGGACAGTAATTCAGAATGTTAGGATTCCATTTAGCTTCTTCAAGCGCCGCGATTGCAGTCACAAGCTTGAATGTTGAAGCCGGCGGATATCTTGTCTGAATAGCCCGGTTTAAAAAAGGCTTGTCCTTGTTGTTTTGAAGTTCAAGAAATATATTCTCATTTTCTTTTCCGATTATTACATTCGGATTAAAACCAGGATTGCTTGCCAATGAAACAATTTCGCCTGTTGATGCTTTCATTACCACAACAGTTCCCACATAACCCTGAAGCGCTTCATGGGCGGCTTTTTGAATGTTATAGTCAATTGTCAGAACAAGATTATTTCCGGCAACAGGATCTTTTCCGACTTCTTCGCCTTCAGTACGGTTTTTAACGTCAACAATACGCCGGACATTTCCGTCGATTCCGCGCAGAAGAGTATCGTATTGTTTTTCAAGACCATATTTCCCCAATTTATGATAGTATTTATATCCTTTATCTTTTAAGTCGTTATATTCATCTTTATTTATGCTTCCGATATATCCTACAACATGAGAAAACATTTCAGAATAATTATAAACTCGGACAGGGACATCTTCCCATTTAATATGAGGATATAAATGCTGATGCGATGCGATATTCACGATTTTTTCAAACGGAACATCTTCCATGACAACGTAATGTTCCCATTTATTTTTTGTCTTGATGTCATTAAAAACTGAAGAATAATTTATGTCGATAATCTGACTCAGGTTGAAGAGACATTTTTCGAGTTCAGCGTCATCTTCGTACTTCGCCCTGACTAATGTAAGATTGAAGGATGGCCTGTTCGAAGCTATTACTTTGTTGTCCTCGGACGCTAAAGAAAAATTACGGTCATACATTTCACCTCGCGATGAAATAATCGGAACGTAATCCTCCATGTTCAGCTTTGCTTTAAGCTTGTATTCATTTCCGAAAACGATTTGAAGACGGAAAACCTGAATAGCAAGTACAAGGAAACATAGAATCATGATACCTATGAAAATAAAAACACGTTTCCGGAATTCTTCATTCAGCTTCGCGGTAATAGAAGTAAAAGACATTTACTAATACCCTCCGCCGGTATTCTCAAGTTCGTTTTCATATATCTTGTCATATATGAAAAACAGAGTCGGAGCAAGTATTGCATTATAAAAAGTTTCAGGCAGAAGGATTCGCAGAATATCCGCAACCGCTGCTTCATTAAATATGAGCGCGAGCAGAAGTGTAAATACTCCTTTAATTATTGTCGCTGCCGCAACAAGTAAAAATATTGTAAGAATGTTGCTTCTGACTACAGAACGGCCGATCATGCCGACAAGAAAACCGACGATTACTTTCGGCAAAGTCAGTAACCCCAGCGGCGAATCAGAAACTGCATCATGAAAAATTCCGCCGATGAATCCGGTAACTTCTCCATAAAACGAACCAAAAGAATACCCGAAATAAACAACAGCTATGAATAAAAGATCCGGTTTCGCGCCCAATATTCGAATAGGGTCAAATGACGGATGCCCTTGAATTAAAAGCGAAAGAATCATTATGGCGGCAGTAAATAAATATGGGACTATCATTTCACCTCACTATTAAGCAATTCAATAAATTCAGGATCAGGAAGTTTCATGATTACAAAAACCTGTTCAATTTTATTGTAATCAATAAATGGTTTGATTATTGCTTTTTGAAATGCGCTTGATTTCAACATTTGCGAAGTAACAACCTCTCCTACGGGTAAACCTTTCGGGAAGACACTGCATTGACCGGAAGTGACAATACGGGTACCCGGAGTTATTTTTTCAGCTTTATTAATGTAATCAATCACGCATAAATCGGAATTTGATGAATAACCTTGCATGAGACCGGGACTGCGCGACTCCTGAAGCATTACACCTAGCTTCATGTCGGTTGAAATGATCGGAATAATCCTTGATAGGCTTCTTCGGACTTCCACGACTTTCCCTATTACCGCTTTCTCTTCTCCATTAAACGCAATAACAGGCATGTTAACTTGAATTCCATGCTTGCTTCCTTTGTTAATGATAATTGTTCTGAACCAATTATCAGGATCTTTACTGATAACTTCAGCGGCAACTGAATCGTATTCAACTTTTGCCTGAAAATCATGAAGAGTTCTTAGACTCTCATTTTCAATTTTCATTTCTCTAATATCTTCGGCAGTGTTCTCGTACTGTTCAAGTTTTTTCCGCGTTGATTCAAGCTGCTCTCTGATTTCGTTCAGTTCAAAAAAACCAGCCCAGAGTTTCTGCATCCCTCCCTGAACGAGATTATAACCTTTCTGAAAAGGTGATACCATTGCACTTCCAATTCCCTCAACGGAGAAAGTAAATGCGGATGACTTTACAGAAAGAGATATGATACAGAAAAGAAAAAAACTGACGAAAGCGATTATAGTCTTATGTCGTATTAAAAACTCCATTTTATTTCCCGCGAATCCTTGTAATAATATTGCTCATTATATGCTGCAAACATCAGAAGCAATATTTAACATACTTCTGATGTTTATTTTACCGACTGATTTTTTAAACGGATTTATCTTAAGTTTGATCTGTTTAAATTTTTAATTTCATCTAAAAACTTACCGGCGCCGAGTACAACACAAGTTAAAGGATTTTCGGCGCGAATTACAGGCACACCCGTTTCTTTGCTGATATATTTATCGAGACCTTTCAGCAATGAACCTCCGCCAGTCATGACAATTCCGCGTTCAACAATATCAGACGCGAGCTCAGGCGGTGTTTTTTCAAGAGCATGCTTAATTCCATCAAGAATCTGATCAACCGGTTCTTTCAATGCTTTTCGTATTTCAGATGAATCAATTTCAAGAGTACGCGGAAGACCGGATATTGCGTCGCGGCCTTTAAGCTCCATTACTTCAACTTTTTTCTCAGGAAAAACATTGCCAAGCCTGAATTTGACTTCCTCCGCCATTCTTTCACCAATTACAAGATTGTATTGATTTCGCATGTATTTTATGATCGCGTCATCAAATTCA
This sequence comes from Spirochaetota bacterium, assembly GCA_041306665.1. Classification (GTDB taxonomy): domain Bacteria; phylum Spirochaetota; class UBA4802; order UBA4802; family JAFGJZ01; genus JAFGJZ01. Next base: position 7,481 of record JBFZEW010000490.1, read on the forward strand.
TCTCCGGCAATACGGATTGAATCCGCGATTACCATTCCGCCAAGGGAAATTACAGCGATTTCAGATGTACCGCCCCCGATATCCACTATCATGTGTCCAGCAGGTTCATGAATTGGTATGTTTGCCCCGATTGCCGCCGCAAGTGCTTCTTCAATAAGATAAATCTCCCTTGCTCCAGCCTGCTCGGCCGATTCACGAACTGCACGCTTTTCAACCTCTGTAATTCCTGAAGGTACTCCGATAACAATCCTTGGGCGCACAAGAGTTTTTCTTTTATGCACCTTCTGAATGAAATATCTGATCATTTTTTCTGTTGTTTCGAAATCTGCAATTACTCCGTCTTTCATTGGACGGATTGCAACTATATCTCCAGGTGTGCGTCCCAGCATTCTTTTAGCTTCATGACCGACTGCAAGAACCTTTCCGGTGCTTGTCTTTACTGCAACAACCGAAGGTTCACTCAATACAATACCCTGTCCTTTCACGTGAACAAGCGTATTTGCCGTACCGAGGTCTATTCCCATGTCATTTGAAAACATTCCATAAAACGAATTAAACATAATCTATAATCTCCTACCTGATTTCCATATAACAAACCGTAAATGAATATTTTGACATGCCCTATTTGTCAAGGCATTATTTATAAAACTGGCTCATATAATTTTGCGTTCACTTTGTCGCCCTTGCTCAAATAAATTTTTTTCAGCATTGTTTTAATTTCGGCATTTTCCGGTTCCTTCGCATAAACTGGAAGAAGAAACAAAAGCGACTCATCCATTAAAGACTGATAAAAATAAATTTTTCCAAGATTTCTTTGAACAATTAACCGTTCATTATCATCAATTTGATTGTTAAGAATATCCTTATACATCAAAATAGCTTCAGTATACTGCTTCGCCGTGAAAAATACTCCGGCAATAAATAACTTTCCGAGATTCGATTTTTTCTCTATAGAAGTAAGATATTTTATGTATTTTTCATCGCCGCTATTAATGTAAAACACATATCCAAAAAATCGTTTATCATCATCATTCGTGATAAGTTCCGGCTTTCTAACATCTTTCAGCAAATTTAAAATTTCATCCTGTCCATAGTATCCCGAATAGAAATAGAGCTTTGCTAACATTATTAGAACATCATCTTCCGGATTTTTTTCTTCATTTATCGATAAAAATTTTTTAAAAAATTTGATGCTATCCTTAAAATACTGAGCTGATTCAGCCTGCGGAGCCGGAGATCTGTCG
>JBFZEW010000491.1:0-3606 GCA_041306665.1 Spirochaetota bacterium
ACAGCATCATTCTTGAAAACTACAAACGCATAGCCGAATTCGACGACATTTACATTTATTCATTTGATGACCAGACAAAATCTATTAAGCTTGAAGTTTCATATAAGGCGGAAACAAACCCGCTGGATATGAATGTAATACGAAAAATTAAACTCTCAGACAGACATTTTACGGTAATTGAATACATACTTGAAAGCAAATCACCTTTAATTTTAAATAATGATGCTAAAAATTTCCGCTACAAGGATCTTCTCCCTCAATTTTCGCCAAATTTAACGTCATTAATGATGATACCGACAGTCGTAGCGAATCACATAACCGGAATGACGCTCATATGCAACCGCGGAGAAAAACCATTTCAGCAAATTTGCATCACTCACTCCATTCATTTTACCGAGTTTGCCGGAATTACAATCGACAACTACATGAAATTCCAGGAACTGATCAACAAACAGAAAATGGAAAAAGAAATGGAGATCGCTTCAATCATTCAGCAGGATCTTCTTCCGAAAAATCATCCATTCCTCAGCGATCTTGAGCTGGATACTTTTTACGAACCAATGGGAATGGTCGGAGGTGATTATTATGACATCATGCGCGTATCGAAAGAAGTTTCTTCCGTGATTATCTGCGATGTATCGGGCAAAGGTTTCCCCGCTGCGATGATCATGGTAATCATCCGCACAATCATACATTTAATAATCCGCTCCGTTAATGACATTTCAAAAATTTTCAAATATCTGAATGTTGGTCTCGCAACAAGCGTCGCGACTGGATACTATGCGACTGGAACAATGCTGCTTTTCAATAATAAGAAAAAAGAATTCGCCTACGCGAATGCAGGTCACGTACCGATTCTTTATTACAAAAAAGAGACAGGTGCGACAACATACCTTGACACGAACGGTTATCCACTTGGAATTGACAAAGAATGCGCCTATGAAAGCAAAACTGAAAAGTACGGCAAAGGAGACATATTTGTTCTCTGCACAGACGGTTTTACGGAATCTACGAACAGTGAAGGCGTGCAATATGAATTGACAAGTATTACAAAGATTGTGGAAGAAAATAATTCCAAATCATGCCGTGAAATAAAAGATATGATAATTACTGATCACAACAATTATACTGACAACACGCCCAAGCATGACGACCAGACTCTGATTATTATAAAAATAAAATAGATTTACTATTTTACATTTTACAGCATAAAAAAAGCCATCCTTTCAAGGATGGCTTTTCCGTTTGTTTTTATTTAATTTACTTTTAATCCGAAAAGATACTTTTCGATTTTTTTCCACGCTTCAAGATAATCATCCATCATAAGAATTTTATTGATTTCAGCTTCACCGGTATTTTCAAGAAAATCCCATATTCTGTTGGTAAGTCTTCCATTAGCTTCAAATGTCTTTATAATGTCCCATCGTGTAGGAGAAGTATCCGAAGTTAAATAATCATTATAATTATTTCTTTTCAGATAGTATAAAAACTCCACGTATTCAATGAAATTTTTCGCGCCGCAGAAGAAATCCCAATCCCATTTACCGTTATTATCGTTGATGTGAATGTACATCGGAGTTCCATTATCAGCGACAAGCTGAACTGCTTCAGCGGGATTTTCTCCGCCATAAATTGAATGGCCGAAATCTATTGTTACACCAAGACTTTTTGTTTTTGCCTGATTTATAAGTACAAGTGTTTTCGCCGCGTTATCAAGAAAACACTGCGCTCTTGTTTCACTCGGTTTGTACTCAATAAACAGCGGAATCTCAGGTTTATAAGACGCGGCTTCGCCGAAAATATCAACCATATACTTCCATGTTTTTTTATAATCATACTGAAAAGCGAATTCAAAACCATCACCAAGCGGACAGCATGTAACCTTATCAGCTCCTACTTCAGCCGCGTAATCTTTTGAGTTTTTTAAAAACTGCAGAGCTTTCGCTCTTACTTCAGGTTTCGCGGATGTAATCCCGCCGCTTACGAATTCCTTTTCACCTTTAACATTTACGTTGACAGCAGCCATTTTAAGATTGTACTTTTTCAAAAGAGCTTTCAGCTCGTCAGCTTTAGGAACTTCATAGGGGTGAATCAATTCAACGCCGTCAAAATTCTCAATTTTATTCATATACTGAAATTTCTCTTCCAGCGATAAAGGCTCATTATAAACGTGAAACCTGTCTTTAGTCTGTCCAAGAAACGAAGTTATTAAACTTAATTTTACCATTTTAATTTCTCCTTATTTAACCATTGTTTTTGCTTTTTCAGCGATGCAACGCGCAGAAAAACCGTATTTATCAAGCAGCTTGAAATAATCACCGCTTTCGCAGAACGTGTCTTCGAGAGCGAGAATGTCAAATTTGCAATGAACATTTTCTTTCATGCAGAGCGCGGCAAGTTCATAACCAAGACCGTTTCTTCTCTGATGATTTTCCGCGACAAGTACTTTTCCGGTTTTTCTCGCGCTCGCAAGAAACGCTTCCCTGTCGTAGGGTTTAATCGAATACATGTCAATAACTTCAGCCTTAATACCTGCTTTCGCAAGTTCTTCTGCAGCTTCAAGCGACTGAAAAACAAGATCTCCGTAAGTAATGATTGAAATGTCCGAACCTTCTCTTAAAGTGTACGACCCTCCAAGAACAAATTTATCATCTTTAGTGTAAATGTCAAAATAAGCATCCCGCATTAGTCTAGTAAAAGTTGGCCCCGGAGTATTAATTGAAAGATCAAAAATACCGCGTGCGGAATTTTCATCAGCAGGAACAAAAACTTTCATGTTAGGCAGCGTGGACATGTACGCGATATCCTCAGTTGCTTGATGCGTCGTTCCGTCTATCGCGGGAGTAATTCCGCCGTGAGACGAAAGAAGTTTCACGTTAAGATTCGGATAACAAATGAATGAACGTACAACTTCAACCGCGCGCATTGTTAAAAATACGCCGTATCCGCTCACTACAACATTTCTACCGCTGTTCGCGATACCCGCGCCTGCAGCCATCGCTCCGATTTCAGCGATTCCAAGGTTAAAATATCTTTCAGGATATTTATCACCGAAAAGATACGAAAACGTTGAGTATCCGATATCTGATTCAACTACAACAAAGTCTTTATCAATGTCGCCGTATTCAGCCATTCTTGTAGAATAACCGAAGCGGCTTGGATTTTTCGCTTTTTCGCTTTTTCTATTTATAAGTAAACTCATACTAATCCCCCCTCAATCTCCTTCAGTGCCTGCTCATATTGTTCCTGATTTGGAGCTTTTCCATGCCATGCACGAACATTTTCCATGAAACTTACGCCGCGTCCTTTAACTGTGTCGGCAATGATGCAGTAAGGTTTGCCTTTAAATGACCTGGCAAGTTCAAGAGCGTTTACGATTTCTTCCATATTGTGTCCGTTGATCCTCGAAGTCTGCCATCCGAATGCCCGGAATTTATCTTCAAGCGGTTCAACAGGCATGACTTCATCGGTAACACCGTCGTTCTGAAGATTGTTTCTATCAACTATTATGATAAAGTTATCAAGTTTATATTTGTTGGCCATTGCAGCCATTTCCCAGACAATACCTTCCTGAGTTTCGCCATCGCCTAAAAGCGCGTATACGAA
>JBFZEW010000492.1:0-9433 GCA_041306665.1 Spirochaetota bacterium
AGACACAGACACAGACACCGACACAACCACAGACACAGCCACTTCTCCATGCCACTACTTAATTTTAAAAATTTTATTAACGCAGAAAAATATTGTAAAAATAATTCCGTTTATGACAACGATTGTAGCGCCGGTCGGAGTGTTTGCGAGAAAGGAAATAAATATTCCAATGTTTACGGAAACAATTGAAATTGTCAGAGACATGAACATCATTTTTTTAAAATTATCTGCTACCTGCAGAGAAGTAACTGCTGGAAAAATTATCAGACTCGAAATCAGCATTGCTCCGACAATCTTTACACCAATTACAATAGTTACAGATTGAATGATACTGAAAATGAGATTGATAAACCGGATGTTAATTTTTGAAATGCGGGCATAATCCTCATCATATGTGAGAAGGAAAAGATCATTGTAAAAAACGAAAATTACAAATATTACAATCGAGCAGACTACAACAGACAGAACAACTTCAAGACTGCTGACTGCGAGAATGCTTCCGAAAAGATAACTGTAAATGTCAATGTTAAATCCGCTGCTCATGCTGATGATTATTACACCGATTGAAATACTGATTGCAGACACAAGACCAATCGCAGCATCCGCGTGAAGATTGGCTTTTTCACTCAGTTTATTTATTGCAATCGATGCCAGAATGACCAGCGGTATTGACGCAAGCAAAGGAGATAATCCCAGAAAGAGAGAAACAGCAACCGCAGCAAAGCTGACATGAGACAATCCGTCGCTAATGAGAGACTGTTTCCGCAGAACAAGAAAAACTCCCAGTAATGAAGAAGTCATTGCAATAAGAATACCGCAAATCAGAGCTTTCTGAATGAAATCATACTGTAATGCTTTTTGAATTAGAATCAGAGTATCCATCAATGATGCCTCTGACAGTAGAAATGTTTTGAAACATCTCCAAAATATTCCGTCATGTCCGATGATTCGCAAAGTTCCTTGAAAGTACCGTAAAATACAATTTTCCTGTCAATATAAAGAAGTTTTTTTGCGTACTTTCCGACAGAACCGATATCGTGCGAAATCAGCAGAACAGTAATGTTGTACTTTTCATTAAGGTCAGTTACAAGTGTATAAAACCCGTCGCGCGAAACAGGATCAAGTGCTGTTGTCGGCTCATCAAGAAAAAGAATCTCCGGTTCGCTGATAAGCGCTCTTGCGAGAAGAACCTTCTGCAGCTCACCGCCCGAAAGATTACCGATAAGCTTGTTCTTCAGATCTGAAATACCAAGTCTCATTATAATGTCATTTACTTTCATTGAATCCGCCGACGAATATAATTTCGGAAACTTTTTATTTATAATCAGTCCGCTTTTAATAATTTCAGTAACGTTTGCCGGAAACTTGGAATCAGTAAGTGAAACTTTCTGCTGAAGGTATCCGATTTTTTTTGAATTGATCTGTACCACTCCGCTGTCAATTTCAATAAGACCAAGGAGTGCTTTAATGAGAGTTGTCTTTCCCGCGCCATTCGGACCTGCCAGAGCAACATAGTCACCCTGTTCAATATTAAAAGAAATGTTGCGCAGAACTTCATGGTTCTGGTACTTCAATGTCAGATTATCAATTTTAATTATCTGCATGTTTATATTTAAGACCTTTTTTAAGTTTATCCAGATTCTGTTCCATTATCTGCAGAAAAGTTACATTCTGTTCAAATTCAGATTTCGATAAATTATGCGCAGCATTGAGCAGCTCAAGCTTTACGCCTGTTTCATGCGAAATAGCTTCGGCAACTTTTGGTTCAAGCAGTTCTTCAATATATATATATTCAGTTCCATTTTTATTAATGCTGTCAATAAGTTCAGCAATTTTTCGTGGTGCAGGTTCCGCATCGGGAGTGAATCCTTCGTATGGTGAAACATAAGAAAGACCGTATTTTTCAGTCATGTATCTGAAAGCAAAATGTCCGCCGAACATTATAGTTTTTAATTCACAACCCGCAATTGCATTCTTATATTCAGTATCAAGTTTAATTAATTTAAGATTATAATCCTTTGCGTTCTGAATGTAGAAATTTTTATTCGCAGAATCAATTTCTCCTAATTTTTCAGCAATCCTATTTACTATCATTTGATCAATTTCAAAATCAAGCCAGATATGAGGATCTTTCCCGTTATGGTCATGTTCATCTTCTGCATCATTTTCATGTTCATGATCATCTTCTTCAGATAAATGGTGATTATCTGCGGTTAAAAATTCAACATCCTTTCCGGCTTCAATTACAATAAGTTTTTTATTATTCAGACTGTTAATAATATCATGCGCCCATGGTTCCATTACTTCGCCGATGTAAACAAACATTTCACTTTCATTTATGCTGATAATATCACGCGGTTTAGGTTCAAAGGAATGAGCTTCAGAGCCCGGAGGAAGCAGAATTGAAACATTTACTTTTTCTTTTCCGACTTCACGTGCGAAATCATATAAAGGAAAGATTGTAGTTATTATTGTAATTTTATCACTATTATTGTTTTTAAAACATCCTGCCGCGGATAAAATAAAAATCATGAATACAATGATGATCGGTTTTCGAATCATTTTCTTCTCCTTAAAAATCGCGATGATCTATCATGAGGTTAAGATTTAATTCCGGGTTGTCAAGTTTAAAAAAGAGCAGCGACTCAAGACCAAATTCACGCATTTTTCATGGACATTTCTAAAAACCAATATTTTTAAAAAAATGAAAGCGAGGAATTAAATGTGAAATTATTCTTCGTAAATTTTAAATTCGACTGAACTAATTAGAAAATTGTTATTCAACAAGACAATTTTGTATTCACCTGCGGGTAAATTCACAAACTCTCCGTATACTTTTGTCTGAAACATATTTACGGTGTACATATATTTATCGATATCAATCCATGTGAGTTCTTTCTTTAAAAGAACAACGCCTACTTTTCTTTCTGCTGAAACTTTTTTAATGTTAAAAATCCAGTTGATTTTTTCAGCCGCGTTAAATTCCATTCCGGAAGGAAATTTTCTGTACATGTCCATTTCCATTGACTTATACGCAAATTGTCCTTCAACTTTGTCGCAGCTGCATAAAAAGAGAAACAATAATATGAAAAATAATTTCTTAATCCACATGATATTGATTTTTATCCAATTCGATTACAGAAGTTTTTCCGGTCTGTTTATTATTTTTTTCGCGCGATGATGATTCTTTTTGTCCGGCGGAACTTACACCACTTTTTGAAATTGCTTTCCGCATGATTAACACAACCCTGATTAAATTAATAATCACTACAGATAAAATAAAAAAGAATAAAAAACGTAAAATACCCATTATTCGCATCCCTCAAGAATATTTTTCATTTCTTTTACGGCATTTTCGAGTCCAATAAAAATCGCGCGCGATATAATGGAATGACCGATATTCAGTTCATGAAGATTCTTCATTTTAAGAATAGGTTTTACGTTTTCTATATTAAGACCATGCCCTGCATTAACAATAAGTCCAATGCTGTCAGCGAATTCAGCCGCGCTGTAAAGTCTTTCAAGTTCAAATGAAATCTGCTGCTGCGTTTCAGCTTCTGCATATGCACCTGTATGAAATTCCACATATTTAGCACCAAGTTCTTTTGATAATTTCACACTATCATTATCCGGTTCAATAAACAATGAAACCTCAATTCCAGCTTTATCGAAATCATTGCATAATTTTTCAATTTTTTTATAATTTCCAGTTACATCAAGTCCGCCTTCGGTAGTAACTTCTTCCCGCTTTTCGGGAACAATCGTCGCCATTCCAGGAACAATTTTTAATGCGGCTGAAATAATGTCATCACTCATTGCCATTTCAAGATTAAGTCTTGTCTTAATGAATTTTTTAATCTCAAAGACGTCTCTGTCCTGAATGTGCCTTCTGTCTTCACGTAAATGCATTGTTATTCCATTCACGTTAAGTTTTTCGCAAATTTTCGCGGCTTCAAGCACTGACGGGTACTTTCCTTTTCTCGCTTCACGGACTGTTGCTACATGATCTATGTTAACACCAAGAAGAACACTTCTCATTTACTGCCCTCTTTTTTAATTGTTAATTTAATGTTTGCCGGAACAAGCGATAACACGGTAAAACTTTCCAGATCAATTCCGGATAAACTAACGGGATATGTTACGGTAACTGTTTCGTTTTCCGCCAATGAAGTGAGTATTCGTTTATCAATGGAAAAATAATCTATAATAGCTGAAATATTTTCTTCAAAGTCCTGATTACTTTTCGCTGATTTCATCTTCAGGTACACCTGAATTGAAATATTTTCAGATACTGCAGTTATATTTTTAGGCCAGTTTTTGAACTTTACCGGCAGATCTAATTTTGTAACACTTTTAGATTCATAAATCGGAAGAGTAATTTCAACAAAATCATTATCTTTCATGAATGTCACTAAAGTGTCATCAAAAGATTTCAGTTTAAATTTCTCATTTACATTCACAGTTCTATTCGTGAGAATAATTGGCAATGTATCAATCGATTCGATATTTTCAATAAGTGATTCAGGACCCGAAATTTTGACTTTCTCAGGATTTACGTCTGCACTGCCTGTCAAATACCCTGTTTCAATTTGTCCCTGGAAAACCGGATTAACTTTCACTTCTTTGATTATTTTTTTCTCGATTTTAAGAAAAACAGATTCCTTTTCAGCATATACATCAATATTTTCAGGTATTTCTGATCTGGATATCTGTATCGGATATTTCGCGGGTTCATTCAGAACCGGCTTTTTCAAATCAATGGAGGAAGTAACAATCTTCTTATTTAAAAGATTAATTTCCTCTTTGTCGCCCTTGAAAATAATAGTGATAAATTTATCTTCAAATTCAGTTATAATATATTCGCTGGAAAGATTCGTAACTTCCAGCGGAACGCGAAACTTAAATTCACCGACAGATAAATCATTTACATAATACCAGATGCAAAATGCCAAAAACAGAGAAATCAGTTTCTGATATGAATCCTTTTTGTGAATCATTTCATTTATTTTTTTAAAGAATTTCATTTGCTGGAATATTTCTCCTCATAGGCTGTTTTGGGATTCATGAAGAACAAAATCATATTTTTCAAATCAGAAACTTTAATTTTAGAATAAATCCTGCTGTTGACCATTATTGAAATACCGCCTGTTTCTTCTGATGTCAGAATTACAAGCGCATCGGATTCTTCAGCTATGCCAAGCGCGGCTCTGTGCCTTGCGCCGTGATTTTTTTTCAATTGTTTGGAATCGCTTAACGGAAGATAACATGCAGCGGCTGAAATTTTCCCCTGCTGAATAATTAATGCTCCGTCATGAAGCGCCGTGTTTGGGAAAAAAATTGTCCTTATAAGTTCCTCTGTTATTTCAGCCTGAATAGAAACACCTGATTCAGCGTAACTTCTAAGTCCGGAATTTCTCTCAATAACCATGATTGAACCTACCTTCTCATCAGCCATTGCTGAAACAGAATTGACAAGTTCATCAAGCTGAAAACTTTCTTCGGGATTGATATTAGTGAGCCAGCTGCGTTGACCGAATTGTGTGATCAGGCGGCGCAGTTCTGGCTGAAAAAGTATAATCACGGCAATTACGATATAAGTCGTTAAATTCGTTATAAGCCAGTTTAACGCTTGGAAGTCGAGCAGTTTCGAAAGTACATAAACGATGAAAATTACCACAAAACCTTTTAATAACTGCATCGCGCGCGTCTTGGAAAGAAATGAATAGGCCCAATAAAGAAGAGCCGCGATAAGCAGAATATCAATAATATTTCTGAGGTAATCCCAGAAAAATGAAAGCCAGTAAATCATTTTATTCAGAAATATCATTGGTCCCTATTCTCCATTAAATATTCAACCGAGTCAAGAGCCAGTCTGTGCTGTTTTACATCATGCACTCTTATAATATCAACAACATTATAAATACCTATCATATTTAATGCAATTGTCGCAGGCAATCTGTCAATAGTTTTATCATTATAAAGCTTCCAAATGAGAGATTTTTGCGACAGTCCCAATAATAAACGGTATCCGGATTTTTTAAAAACACTCAGATTATTTAAAATCTGGTAATTATGCTCCATTTCCTTGCCGAAACCAATTCCTGGATCAATAATAATTTTATCTTTTTTGATGCCTGCCTGAATTGCTTTTTCCGCCGAACTAAGCAATGATTCGTTGATTTCATTAATCAAATTTTCATAAGAAATATTTTTTTGCATATTTTCCGGAACTCCTTTAATATGCATTATAACAACTTCGCATCCTGATTTAGCCGCAACCATGCCCATTTTATCATCGAACCTTAAACCCGAAATATCGTTTATAATGTCCGCGCCGAGTTTCAGACATTCCTCGGCGACAGCCGACTTGGTTGTATCAATGGAAATTTTAACATTGATGTTTTTTTTTATCTTTTCAACTACCGGGAGAATTCTGTCAAGTTCAAGCTGAACGGAAATACTTTCTGCTCCCGGTCTTGTTGATTCGCCGCCTATGTCAATAATATCAGCACCGTCCTGATGAAGTTTGAGCGCTTGACAAAAAGCATCATCATGTGAAAAATATTTTCCTCCGTCATAGAATGAATCAGGAGTTACGTTAAGAATTCCCATTATTTGCTTTTTATTGAAATTCATTAAAAAACCATCATAATTGAAACTGTATTATTATATTCTCCATCAATGTTATCATAAGCAAGCGCGTACGCGATCTCAAACAAAGAAAAAACAGTTTTACATCCGACAGTAAAACTATTATCGTTAAATCCGGTTGAAACCGCAAACCAATCAGTCAAGAAATAATTAACGCCGAAATTTAACTCCATGGTATCTGTTTCAAGTTTTTTAATGACACTCGAAGCGGCTGTGAAATTTGAATTCTGCGGACTTATCGCAATACCGATTCTAATAAGCGGCGAACCTCTTTCATATTTTTGATTAATATTTTCATCGCTGTCGAGCGGATACAATCCGATTCCAATATCCTGAAAAACAAATCCAAGTTTTACAAGTTTAAAAAGTTCAGTCTTGATTCCAATGTCAGCCGAACCTCCGGCATAACGCATGTCGTCTATTATTTCGTACAGCGGCTTAATTGAAAGTCCGATTGAAGTTGTTTTCATGTAATAGCCGAAGGACAGATAACCGGTCATGCCCGCATATTGAGTTTCACCTTTAAGTTTACCGGAAGAATCCCGTTTTTGAATCTCATCTGAATATACGGCAGAAGCTCCCGCCGCGAAAACATTATGGTTCATATTAAACGCAATACCCGAAAAAACTAATTCCCTTTCAACGCTCAGCAATGACGCAGAAGAGCCGAAAACAAAAAATTTCTTTTTTGCGGGCTTATTGAAATTTTTCAATTCATCTTCAGTAATCTGTTCAATGTCACCGCTTTTGGCTTTGTCTCGGACACTTTCCTCCGCACTGAGTTTTTTATTTGCCATGCTTACAAGTCCGGCAGGATTCCAATATATTGAAAAAATATCTTCGGTAACAGCTTCCCCTGCGCATCCCATAGCCACATATTCCGCACCAATTTGATTAATTCGCGTGTATGATGCAGCCGTGGAATTCGCGTAACAATTTAAAGAAAAAACCAACAGTACGAAAGCGGATATTTTAATTGCAATCTTCATATTATTTCTTCACAAGAAATCTGATTTTTTTTGTTTCAACGATGCCGTTATCTTCATTTTCAATTGTAATTTTAGCGATGTAAAGACCTTGAGAAACTTTTTTTCCGCCATTAGTATATCCTCTCCAGTGAAAATCATTAAAGCCCGTTGTTTTGATGATTTTTGAAAAAACAGAATCACCGGAAACAGTAAAAATTTCAATTTTTACTGAAAGATGATAAGTGTCATAAAAAGTATAACCAGGCTGCGGGCCGATCGTTATGCTTTCAACATTAATATTTACCGGAGATGGATATAAAATAATATTATTTATGTCAGCTTTTAGATTTGTAACTGTTAAAAAAAATAACAAAACAAATACAGCGTGATATAAAATGCATTTGAATTTATGTTTTAAAACTGGTTTTATAAAATTCTTCATTATGTTCACTCTTTGTTTTATTCTAACATATTTTCAATTCATGTCAATTCCAAATGTGATTTTTTTACAATATTCTCAATTTCTGCTTCTATTGAATTTTTAACCGAGTTAGTATTGAAATAAAGCAAATATTCAATGTTGCCCTTAGGACCTTTAATCGGTGAATACGTTACATCTTTAAAAGTATATCCTGTTTTTTCCATCTGGTTTAATACTCTTTTTAAAATTGACGCGTGAACTTCAGGCAATTTCACGACTCCTTTGCAATGTTCATTGCTTTCAGCTTCGAATTGCGGTTTAATCAAAGCTACAACATCAGTGTCAGGAAACAAATGCCTGATCGATGAATAAACCGGAGGAAATGAAACAAACGACAGATCTGCACAAATAAAATCTACATGTTCCTGAAACATTTCAGCTTGAATATTTTTTGCATTGGTTCTTTCAAGTGAAACGACACGTTTATCAATCCTAAGGGAATAATCAAGCTGACCATAACCGACATCAACCGCATATACTTTAGCCGCGCCGTTTTTTAAACAACAGTCGGTGAATCCGCCTGTTGAAGCTCCGAGATCAAGAACAACTCTGCCCTGAAGATTAATGTTAAATTCAAAAAGAGCTTTTGATAATTTCTCGCCGCCCCGGCTGATAAACTCACCTTTCGGCCGTTTAATCTCAATCGTTTCGGATCCGCAAATTTCCTTTGACGGAGCATAAATAGTTTCGCCGTTGACTTTTACCCATCCGGCAAATATTTCATTCGCCGCTTTTTCGATTGAATCACAATATCCGGAATTGAAAATAAATTTATCTAAACGGATTTTTTTTTTCATTATTTAAGAAAATCGGTAATGCAGTCTTTTACGTCTTCTGCACTCATTTTATAATGTTTTAAAATCTGCGCCTGCGTTCCCTGACATATGCATTCATTCGGAAAAGCTATTGTATGGAGATATTTAATCGAATTTTCTGGATTTAATCCCGCGAGAACCGTCTCGCTTATTGATCCAGTAATATATGAATTTTCAATGAAAATAAATTTTTTAACGCTACTGATTATTTTATTATACTGCGCGTTGTCGACAGGACTGACGCAAATTGAATTATACACAGAGGCCATTGTTCCATTAATTTTCAGCATTTGTGCGGCTTCAAGAGCGACAGCAACCATGTCACCATATGCGAAAATAGCGACATCATCACCGTCAGTTAATTTTTTAATTTCATACGGATTGAACGGAACGGTTGAGTTAAGAGCATTTGTAACGGAAAAATCTTTCTCTGAAATTTTTCCGCGCGGATATCTTATCGCGGCAGGACCTGATGAATCATGCGCGCAAAATTTTATCAGTGCTGCGAGTTCATTTCC